>CAJAXK010000202.1 GCA_903946925.1 uncultured Bacteroidales bacterium
ACCGTCTACAGCGGTTCGAATCCGCTCGAAACCTCAAAAAGCCTCCTTTTAGGAGGCTTTTTTATTTTCATCCTTAGTTTTCACTTCGATAATAACTTCTATTTCTACTATCAAAAGAGGTAATAAATATATTACTTTTGCATTTATGAAATACAGCGAGCTTTTCAGGATTCTAACAAATGATGGTTGGTTTATTATCCGGCAAACAGGAAGTCATGTAATTATGAAACATGGGGTTAAAACCAGTCAATTGACTGTGCCAAACCACAATTCAAAAGAAGTTAAAAAAGGCTTGCTGACCGCTTTATTAAAACAAGCTGAAATTAAAACCGTTAAAAGATGAAAAAACCACAGATAACAGTTACCGTAACAAAAGAAGATACCGGATACAGTGCCACTGCCATACAAGGTAACAGGCATATTTTTACAGAGGGTGAAACCTTTGACGAACTAAAAATAAATATACTGAATGCTGTTAACCTAACATTTGAGGATTTGCAGTTTGTATATACTATTGATGAGATCAAATTAGTACTGGATCTTCAAAGCTTTTTTGATTTCTATAAAGTAATTAATGCTAAAGCTCTTTCATCCCGGATTGGTATGAATCAAAGTCTATTGGCTCAGTATATCAGTGGCAGTAAAAAACCCTCCACCTTACAGCGGAATCGTATCCTGAAAGGAGTACAACAGATTGGGCGTGAATTGTCGGAAATTCAATTTTTGATGTAAATTCCGTATTAGCAAAAAGCCCCCAAAACGGAGGCTTTTTTATTTTAGGATTGTATTACTATTCCGTTTTCTTATAAACTATAGCAACCACCGTTTTATCATCCCCTCCCATATTGATGGACATGCCGTAAGGGCGGGAAGGGTCAATTTCTATTTGGTTTAAACCAGCTTTTCCGGTTAACTGTTCCCAAATAGTAACGGCCATGTGAACACCGGTTCCTCCGGTTGGATGTCCCCAGCCGATAAGTCCACCGGTGGTATTCATTGGGATTTTTCCATCGCGGGCTGTATTTCCGGCTGCTACAAAAGCTGCACCTTCGCCGTGTGCTGCAAATCCAAGGGCTTCGACTCCTAAAATCCCGGCAATGGTAAAGCAATCGTGTAGTTCAACAGTTGCTAATTGTTCAATGGTAATTCCAGCAGCAGCAAGGGCTTGCCTACCAGCTTCACGAATAGTGGTCAGAACAGTACGTTGGGGTGGATCTTCGGTAATATCATCAACAGCATGTCCAAATCCAACTATTTCGACAGCATCTGAGTAAGCGATTCCGGCACGTTTAAGTCCTTCTTCGCTAAACACCCCAATTCCAGAAGCTCCATCGCTAACTTTGGAGCAATCAAAAACATTGAGATGCTCTGTAAATGATTTAGGGTTCGGTTCTGTAAGTGCAAGTGCTTCGAGATCGGAAACCGTATTGTGGTGCTCCTGAGCGGTAAGGCATAAGCGGGCATTTTCGATTGCATTCCTGAACCAGCGGGCCATCCCTTTACGCGCTTGTTCGCGGCCAAATTCGGAATAATAAGCCCCTGCCCTATCGCTAAACTGACCAGGGAAAAAGTAAGCATGACCAGCCTTACGTTTACTGAACCATCCTGCTCCGGCAAGAATATCGGCACCATAAATGGCTTTAACTGTATTCTGAACTTCAACACCAAGGCAAAGAACCGAGTCGGCTGTCCCGGCTAAGACCGATTTTATTCCTGTCATCAATGCCAGCCCACCTGATGCACAAGCACCTTCGACGCTGATAGAAGGCTTAAAACGCAAACCTTTGTCAACCATTGGCATAAAAGCACCCAAATGCGCCTGTTTGTTGAACCGTGAGGACATAAAATTGCCAACAACACTTTCGTCAATATTTTGTGCACCACCAACCTGGGCTATTACACCTTGACCAGCTTCTTTCATGTAGTGTTCCAATCCTGGACGTTGGACACGCGGGTTAAACTCCTTGCGGCCGGTACCAAGGGAAATGGTATTGTAGCCGGCAGCCATATATATTTTTCGTGATAATTTATTCATCTTTCTAGTGATTTTATCTGGTTACAAATAATCGTTTATCGGACCATAAGCATGGAAAAAGCCGGTGAGCAAAACGGTGTTTACATCGCTTTCGCTTTGGGCAACCCCATCACTTACAAGCTTACGGGCGATTGAACCCGAGTTAAGCGCGTAAGTTACCGCAAGAGCCGTTCCTTTTGTGGCAGAAACTTGTAAAGCTTTGAATGCAGGTTCAAGAATAATATCCTTTTCGGCAACTTTTACAAGCGTTTTCCAAGGTAAAATTTCGGCAGGTAAATCACCAAGCCACTGATCGGCAGCATCACGGAAGGTAACCATATCAATGTAGTTATCGGTTAATGGATCAATAACTGCAACAGGTTTCCCTTTTTCATACTTCAGGAAACCATCTTTCTGGCTTCCATCACTGAATTGACCGCCCTTTATACCTTTGAGCACCAATTCATCAAGCAACGTGCTATGCAATTTTTCGCCCTGCATGTGCGGTTGCATAACACGAAGTATGAATTGTACCACATCAAGCCCAACATAATCAATTAATTGGAATATCCCCATTGGCCTGGACAGGAAATCGCGGGTTACCCTATCCATACAGTAAACAGCTTCATGCAGAGGCATGTATGCCAAAAGTTTTTCCGCTTCCGAAATCCCGAAAAGGGCATCGCGCATAAAATGACCGTTACCAATAAAACCAGCAATATCATTGGATGGGACAACAACCTTACGAAGGTTTGAAGCATATTTTTTGGCGAATTCAACCATTTCCGAAGGGTTTTCGGAAATGGTAATCAACTCGACCAATTTCTGGATTGCAGGAGGATTATAGAAGTGAAACCCAAGAATCCTACCTTCCAAATCGGCATTTTTGTTCAATCCACCGATTGGCACCGAAGAAGTATTTGTAAAAAACCAGGGTTTGGAGGTGTTGTTTTCATTAATCAAGCGGAACAACTTTTCCTTTAGTGCCTGATTTTCGCTAACTGCCTCAAAAATAAGCGCTGAGTCGTATGCCGCTTCGATGCGTGTTGTTGTGCGAACTACACTCATCACATCAAGAACATAAGCATCAATAATATCACTGTTCTCAATCAGCGCGGCTTTATCGGCATAAACTTTACGCAAGGCCACAACCTTTTTTTCTGCAGCTTTCAGCACCTGCGAACGCAGATATTTAAGTAAACCGGTAAGTCCTTCATCGGAAGTATCAATAGCGTTTAGTACAAATGATTTTCCTTTGTTTTCAGGTTTCAGCATCTGATCAGCCATTTCGATAGCTGTAAGAAGCAATATTCCGCTTCCCATTTTCCCGGCAGCTCCGAGAACTGAGACTTTTTGAATTCGTTGTGTGTATTCCATTTTTTAAAGGGGTTGGTTGTTTAGAGGACAGGGGTTTGGGGATGGATAAGAAGAGGGGAGATGAGGAGACAAGGAGAAGGGTGATTTGGAAAAGGGTGACAAGGAGAAGGGTGACAAGGAGAAAAGGAGAAAAGGAGAAGGGAGACAAGGAGATTTTAAAAACTCGGATTGCCGCTTATTTGAACTTTTTACTACAATTTTCTATTAACTATTTCCTGCTACCATTTTCTATTAACTATTTTCCATTAACCATTTTCCATTAACCATTAACTAAGCCTACCACTGCGGTTTGCGTTTCTCCAAAAAGGCTTTCATCCCTTCGGTACCTTGTTTTCCAAAAAGCTGTCCAAATGATTGGGCTTCCAATTGGCTTCCTTGAGCTAAAGAAACCTGATAACCTTGCCGGGTAACGAATTTTACCAATTTAACAGCATCAGGGCCTTTGGATGCAATAACAGCGGCGATACGAAAGACTTCCTCCATAAGAAGTTCAGGTTCAGTAACTTTTTGGACCAAACCAATGCGGAGTGCATCGGCTGCGGTAAGCATTTCGCCGGTTGTAAGCATATACAAAGCATCGCCCATTCCCACCAGTCTTGGCAAACGTTGCGTACCGGCATAACCGGGAATGAGTCCGAGATTTACTTCTGGTTGACCAAATTTTGCATTGCTCGAAGCTATACGGAAATCGCAGGCTAAAGCAAGTTCGAGGCCACCACCAAGCGCAAAACCATTGATTGCCGCAATTACAGGGACGGCAGTGGTTGAAATGCTGCGAAATGTTGCTTGCCCCCGAATGGAAAAAGCCTCTGCTTCCTCGCTTGATTTATTAACCATTTCGGCAATATCGGCTCCAGCCACAAAGGCTTTGCCAATACCTGTAATAACTATAGCAGTGAGGCTGGAATCTGTTGCATCGTTTGCGATTAGAAAATCCATCTCATCGAAAAATGCAGTATTTAAAGCGTTTAAGCTTTCTGGGCGGTTGATGGTAACGAGCAACAAACTACCACGGCGTTCGGGTTGAAGTATTTTATATTCCATAAATTTTCTGGTTGTATGTTAATGCTGTTGACTGTAAAAAATAAGCAGAAACAAATATAGATATATTTCAATATCATGAGCAGGTCAGAAATAAAAAAGTTAGAATTACTGATTTTGGAAACCAGTTTTATCATTCCTATATAAATAGGAAAATTTTCATCATTTTATTGATTATGAATATGTTTACCCTCTCAAGGTTATAGGGGTACTATTCATAAAGCCCTTTTACCCTCGGTTTTCCGGCAATAAAATCTTTGAGGTAAAAAGGCTCGCAATAGGCTAAGTCAGCAAAATTATTTAAAGTGAACTCCATTTCGGCCAACATGCAAACGGCTTCTCCCGAAAGGGATATATTCTCGAAATAGGTAAGGTTAGGTTTGCCTTCAAGCGTTGCCAGGCATTTTGCAGCACCATTACCAAAGTAAATAATTTCTTTATCGGTATAAGCCTTAAAAGCATCATCAGTAACAACAAGGGCATTTACTGGTTCAACAATTTGCAAGTTTTGATCGAAAATGGCCGTGTAAACTTCCATTCGCCGAGCATCGAGCATAGGGCAAAACAATATATTTTCAGTACTAATACTTTTAAGTTTACACCGCTGCAATGCTTGCCAAGCTAATGATTTAAGTGTATCAACAGCTACAAGGGGCTTGTCGAGTGCATAACATAAACCTTTTGCCGAAGAAACCCCTATGCGCAAACCGGTATATGATCCAGGACCCATGCTAACTGCAATGGCATCTAGTTGGTTGTACTTTAATCCTGCCTCGGAAAACACATCGGCAATAAATCCGGTAAGTGAGGCAGAATGTTCTTTAGTACCTTCGGTTTCGCGGATGGCAAGTAACTTCGCATCCTTTACCAAAGCAACGGAGCAGATGGATGTTGCAGTTTCTATACCGAGGATTAAGGGCATGTGGATGTGGGATGTCGGATTGCGGATTGCGGATGTCGGATTGTGGGTTGCGGGTTGCGGATTGCGAATTGCGAATTGCGAATCCCTAACCCCAAAAACCTAACTCCAAAACCCTACTATTTATCTTCAGTATATAAATCCTTGGCTTCTACTTTTTTTACCTTATCGCCATCTTTTAACTTTTTGGAAACGGCGCGGTATGGAGCAGTTATAACTTCTTGGCCTTCTTTTAAACCATCGGTAATTTGAATGTACATGTTATCCTGAATACCGGTTTTTATCTTTATCATTTTGGCTATTCCGCTTTCCAACACAAAAACGTACTCCTGTACAACTTCCATTTTCTTTTTAGGCTCCTCGGTTTTCACTCCCGATTCTTCAGTATTTTCAGGTTTTTCAACAATAGTTTTGGTGGTATCGGCCCTGGATGTAACGGCTTGGATAGGTAAAGTAAGTACATTTACGACACTCTCGGTTTGAATATCGACTGTGGCCGACATACCCGGGCGGAATGGCGAATCATTTGGCTTGTCGGCAGGAATCAGATCTTTATACGATTCGGGAAGGATACGGATTTTAACCTCGAAATTTGTAACCTGATCAGCACTAACACCAACAGTATTTGCCGATGTGCCTATTTCAGTAACAATTCCTTTGAATTTCCTGTTTTGATACGCATCTACTTCAACTAAAGCAGTATCGCTAAGGCTAACCCTCACAATATCATTTTCGTTTACGCTTACGTTCACTTCCATGGTTTGCAGGTTGGCAATACGCAGTATTTCGGTACCCGAACCAAACTGTGAGGCTCCGGCTACGCGTTCGCCCTTTTCGATATTGAGCTTGGAAACAGTGCCACCGACAGGTGCAAATATTGATGTTTTCGAAAGGTTTTCTTTCGACTCCTTTACGCCCGCATCGGCACTTTTAACATTGAAAGCAGAAGCTTTTACACTTTCCTCAGCAGCTTCAACCTCGGCAAGGGCAACTTCGTAATTTGCTCTCGATGTTTCAAATTCTGCATCGGAAATGGTTTTCTGTGAGTGGAGTTTCTCGTTGCGTTCGAATGAACTTTTGGCATTAATAAACTGTGATTTTACTTGTGCCAAACGTGCTTTTGAATTGGCAAGATTAGCTTGCGCCGTGTTTTGTGCGGCTATGGTACGGTCGTAATTAGACAGGTATATTTCGGGGTTTATTTTGGCCAACAACTGCCCCGGTTTAATTTGTTCGCCCTCTTTTATATACAGTTCGATTACCTCGCCCGAAACATCGGGAGATAACTTAACTTCAAATTCGGGGGCTATTTTCCCGCTGGCCGAAACCACTTCGACAATAGTCCGCTTTGTTACTTTTTCGGTTGCCACTTTGGTTTCCTCCGCCTTTCCAATCCATCCTTGCTTTTTGGCAACAACACCGCCTATTAAGGCAACTGCAACAATAATGCTAAGTATCCAGATAATTCGTTTTTTGGTAAACATAGTTATTATGGGTTAAATTATTTTTTATAAGGTTGTTTTTGCTAATGTTGAGATGTTGATGAGTTGAAGGGTTGAAGGGTTGATGGGTTGATGGGCTTTTTTACTTTAATTATTGCTTAAAGAACTTTTATTTATGGATAAAATACCCCAAAGGATAATTTTCAAATTAGCACATTTTCAAATTAACACATTACCACATTATTTTCGCTTCAAGCTCAATGGTTTTCCCATGTAAAAATCGAGGACAGTGCTTTTGAAAATGAATTCGTATTTGGCCCTGAGTTGGTCTGATTCTGCTTTTTCAAGTTCTTTTTTCGAGTTGTTATAATCAACTGAATTTAAAGCGCCAACATTGAATTTTTGGTCGGCGTACCTAAATGATTCGCGGCTCGCATTAACTCCCATGATTGACGATTCGTAGTTGTTAAGTGCCGCTTTTGCATCAGCATACGCTTGTTGGATCGTTTTACGCAGTTGAAGTTTGGTAAGTTCAAGGTTTAATTTCTGGTTCTCAACATTTATCTTCGCGCGGCTTATTGCAGTTCGCGTTGCCCATCCGTTAAATATGGGAACATTTAAGTTAAGCGAAACAGAACGGTTAAAATTATCTGAAATCTGATCGCCGAAAGGTTTTACACTGCTTTCAAAAGTGATTGAATCTACCACCATGTTTGCCCCCGAAAACCCTGAAGCTAATGAACCTTCTAAGGTAAGAGTTGGGGATTGGGCACCTTTTGCCATGCCTAACCCAATTTCGGAGCTTTTTACCCTTGTTTCGGCACTTTTAATATCAGGTTGAGTTTCGAGTGCAAAACCGTAGATTTGCTCGGCCGATATTTCCAATGCTGGTTGAAGCCCAAGTTCCAAATCGGGATATTCGATTACAAAACCTTCCATTGTTGGCAGATCAAGCATTTGAACCAGGGTAAGATGGGCAATATCAAGATTATTTTGAGCACTAATTACCAGTGAGTTTTCGGCTGCACGCTGTGCTTCGAGGGTGTAATAATCGCCCTCGGCCATTGCCCCTGCATCAACTAATTTTTTCAACCTTTGCGATTGCAATTCGGTTGCTTTTAACTGGTTCTGGGCAGTTTTTACAAGTTCGTTGTAATAGAGTATCTGTAAGTATCCAGTAGCAATACTGAGTGAAATATCATCCAAAAACTTATCGGTGTCGTAATTTGTCGCTTCTAAATCAACTGTGCGTTGCTTTACCTGGTTAATTTTCCGGAAACCACCAAAAAGGGTAACAGAGGAGCCAAGATAAAGGTTATCGGTTTGTACCCTGCTGGTCGCAAATTGGTTGGTATAACGGTCAACGGTTTGGCCAAAATTGTACCCATGGCTTACGCCACCATTTAAGGATGGTAACATGCTGAGTTTGTCTTGCTGTAACAGGGCTTGCTCACTCTTTACCTGAAGGAGCTGCTGTTTAACCTGAATGTTGTTGGTTAGGGCATATTCGACACATTTTTCGAGTGTCCATACTTCCTGTGCCTTAAGTGTTGAAAACAGCAAAAGGCTTAACGTAATTAAAAAATATTTTCTCATGGAGATTCTGTTATAAATCCTAAACGTAGTGTGGGTATTCATTATTGGATTAATTTTACAAAGTTATTGTAACAAAGCTATCAACAGATGATAAAACCAATTTTATTTGTGTTTTTTACAATCTTTTTTGTAATTAACACCAAACATGCCTGTTTTGCTCAATTTTCGGACAAGGAAAATCAAGCAACAGCAATTTATAGCGATACTCTCGAAGCGGTACACTATGAAATACATTTAACAGACCTCAATCTGACGGACAAAACGATTAAAGGTTACACGGCAGCGAAACTTGTTAGTAAAATCAGTGCGTTGTCTTCTATAAAGCTCGAACTTGCCAGCCTGATTGTTGACTCTGTTTTTATCGAAAACAATCGAACAAACACTTTCAGCCACAGTGGAAACCAAATAAACATTGGCCTCGCAACGCCAATAAACACAGGAGATACAATAACCACAAGCATATATTATCATGGGCAGCCTTTTGTTGATCCAAGCGGTTGGGGCGGGTTCCACTTTTCGGGCGATTATGCCTTGAACCTGGGAGTTGGTTTTGATGCCATTCCGCATAACTTAGGAAAAGCATGGTTTCCATGCATTGATGATTTTCAAGACAGGGCTTTGTATGATGTTTACCTTACGGTTGCCAACGATAAAAAAGCAATAAGCGGAGGAAAACTTATTGAAGTAACAAACTTGGGAAATGGCTTTTCAACCTGGCACTGGAAAACAGATTTTACGCTTCCAACTTATCTTATTTCGGCCACAACAGGCAAATACAGCCTGGTTACCGATACATACAATGGACAGCAAGGGCAAGTTCCGATAACGTACTATTGCAAACAAGGCGATACGGCCAAAGTGGCCGGTACGTTTATCAATATGAAAAATATACTTGATGTTTTCGAAACCCATTTTGGCCCATATCCTTTCGAAAGGGTAGGATATACAGGAACACCAGGCGGCCTTGGAGCAATGGAACATGCGGCAAATGTTAGTTATCCGTTTTCCGGCTGGACAGGAAGTACCGAAAACGAATGGTGGTATGCCCATGAGCTTTCGCACATGTGGTTTGGTGATAAAGTAACCTGTGCCTCGGCAGAAGATATGTGGCTGAACGAAGGTTGGGCTGTGTGGTGCGAATCACTTTACCGCGAAGGATTATATGGTAAGCAGGCTTACAAGGATAATATGCGCTCTAAGCTGAAAGATGTCTTACAAACTACATATATTACAGACGGCGGTTATTTTGCAGTTTACGGAATCCCTCAGACAATTACTTATGGTAGCACGGTTTACCAAAAAGGTGGGCAAGTTACCCATACTTTACGTGGTTATTTGGGCGACAGTTTGTTTTTTGGCGGAGTAAAAGCTTACCTCCAACAATATGGTTACAATTATGCTTCAAGTTACGATTTGCGCGATTTCCTGACGACTTACAGTGGGATAGATATGACTCCCTTTTTTGATGCCTGGGTATTCGCACCAGGTTTCGCACATTTTTCGATCGATTCGACAGTAAATGTTCAAACAGCAAATGGCTATGATGTAACCGTTTATGTAAGGCAAAAATTAAGGGGAACCATACAATATGCCAATGTCAACCATTTGGAAATAACGTTTCTTGATTCAAACTGGCAAAAAATTACCGATACAATCGTTTTCTCTGGAGTTACAGGCAGTAAAACATTTCACCTTCCTTTCTTACCAGTTGAAGCGATGGCCGATGCTGATGAAAAAATTTCGGATGCAACAACAGATGTTGCTAAAACACTTAAAACAACAGGCGATTACGAATTTGAACAAACTTTTAGCCGTGTAATTGTTGACCAGATTACCGATTCGGCATTGGTTCGCATAACCCATAACTGGGTTGCAGCAGACAGTTTGGTAATTCCCCAGCCAGGGCTTCGGGTTTCCGACTCGCGGTACTGGACCGTGGAAGGGATTTTTCCAACAGGTTTCAAGGCAAAAGGCAAATTTAATTACAACCGTGCCGCAAGCCTCGACCTCACGCTTATTACCAATTCGCAGGATTCGTTGGTAATCCTTTACCGGAAAGAAGCCGGGCACCAATGGGAAGGGACAAAATTTACACGGCAAGGCGGATGGTTTGCCGGTACAATAACTGTTGACACTTTAAAAACCGGGGAATATACACTTGCAATCTGGGACCGGCAATATTTAAACACAAAAGAAAATAAAACTGATAAGAGCCATTTGCTGAATATCTATCCAAATCCGGCCAAGGAACAGGTTAATATTGAAATTGAAAGTAAAAAGAAACTTACCTTAAGTATTTACGATTCCTTGGGAAAAGAAGTATTTAGGAAAGCGTTTAACCCTGGATCATCCAATTTAAAGTGGACAAATCCAAATAAATCAACCTCGATTTTTATCATGAAACTAATTGACAAAGAAGGCAATTTGATTGAAAGCAGGAAAGTAGTTTTTAATTGATGGGAGTGAACTTGCACGACGACAGGTTCATTGTGCTCTTCTTTGAACCTTGAACGCGAAGCGATTGAACAATTGAACAATTGAACAATTGAACAATTGAACAATTGAACAATTGAACAATTGAACAATTGAACAATTGAACGGCGAAGCCAATTGAACCTTGAACCCTTTAAACCCAAGAAAAACCTTGATTGCAAATTACTTTACCGGCCTGGCCGAATCATTTGAAAAACACGCCGATCCTTTAATTGCAGCAAATGCAAAAGCTTATATGCGAAACAAATCGGAGTTTTATGGTTTGCCATCGCCTTTGCGTAAGCAGTTGTTAGCCGAATTTATAGCCAAATCCGGTTATCCAAAATATGCTGAATTGGACGAAATGATCCGTTTTGCCTGGGAGCAACCCCAGCGCGAATGGCAATATTTGGCAATGGAAATCGTGGCAAAATATATAAAAAAGGCAGAACCCGATTTAATTGATTTGGCAGAATGGATGATAACCCATAAATCGTGGTGGGATTCGGTTGATTATATAGCACCTAACATTGCAGGGCTGTTATTCAATAAATTTCCTGAAACCCGGATGCCATATATCGAGAAATGGATGCAATCGGGTAATTTGTGGTTGCTTCGGTCGAGCCTTATACACCAGTTGCGGTATAACAAAACTGCCGATAAGGATTTGCTATTCAATTTGTGTGAGCGACTATCCGGTCATCCCGATTTTTTTATCCGCAAAGCGATTGGATGGTCGTTGCGGCAGTATTCAAAAGCATATCCCGAAGCTGTAATAGAGTTTGTAAACAGTCATGATATCAGCAATTTAAGCCGTAAAGAAGCTTTGAAGGTGATAGTTAGGAAAAATACGTTTTAGGATATTCTTGATAAAAATAAAGGCGTTTTTCAATACCCTATTCCATAAGCATGGAAAACTAATTATTTCTTCTGAAAATGAGCAATTCCAATTTTGTCCTACATACAGGATATAAACAGTATTTTTTGTTTGATATACAAGACAGTTATATCAAGAAATATTCACAAATTTTATATATTACTCAAATACTGATAGTTATAAACCTCCTATTTCCACAAAAAAAATATTCCGCATGGGCAACAAATGCTCATGCGGAATAAATAAATTTCGATTTTGGAAGCGATAGGAACTTAAACCGCAACTTCAGTTACTAATTTAAAACCTATGCCATGCACGTTGATTAGTTCCACGGTTGGGTCTTCCTTCAGATACTTTCGGATTTTAGCAATATATACATCCATGCTGCGGGCATTGAAATAGCTGTCGTTTTGCCAGATGCGGTTCAGCGCAAAGCTGCGATCCACAACCTGGTTAACATGCTCGCAAAGTATTTTAAGCAACTCAGCTTCCTTGCTGGTAAGTTTCTGGTCCAAACCATTTATATGCAGGTTTTGATGGTTATAGTCGAAAACAAAGTTGGCAAGGGTAAAAGTGCCTTTTTCTGTTTTTCCATCGGTTGTTTTGGCCGATCGCCTGAGTATTGCTTCTATACGCGCCAGCAATTCCTCCATACTGAAAGGCTTGGTCAAATAATCGTCGCCACCGGCCTGGAAGCCTTTTAATTTATCTTCTTCGAGCGATTTGGCTGTTAGAAAAAGTATAGGGATCTGGTTATCAACCTTTCGTATATCTTTTGCCAAGGTAAAACCGTCCTTTATGGGCATCATAACATCAACAACACAAAAATCGAAAGGTTCCTTGTTGAAAACCTCAAGCGCTTCGAGGCCATTAACGCAAAGGCGAGGTGCATATCCCTTGGCTTCGAGGTAGGTGCGTAAAATAGTTCCCAGGTTGCGATCGTCTTCGGCTAATAGGATTTTAATTTTTTCGTTTTCCATTTTTGTTATCTTTAAGTGTTTAAATACCAGTTTACAATGTTATTACATTACTTTTTCAAAATGACTTTACTTGTAGGCATTTGGCAATTTGGGTCAAAGGTTTGTTAATGCTCAATCCTTTTTGCCCGATTTATTTTGCTGAGGAACCATGTAGGGCAGAAACATAGTAAAAGTACTGCCTTTTCCCGGTTCGCTCTCAACAATAATGTTGCCACCGTGCTTTTCGACAATAAATTTTACATAACTAAGCCCGAGTCCGAAACCTTTAACATTATGTACATCGCCTGTTGGCACACGGTAAAGCTTTTCGAAAACCCTTTTCAGGTTGGCTTTGCTAATTCCCATGCCTTTATCGCTTATGCTGATGTATATGCCATTTTCGCCGTCAGCAGTCGAAACAAGTATTTGAGGTTTGCGAGGCGAATACTTGTTTGCATTATCCAGCAAATTGAAAATAACGTTGCTAAGATGCACTTTATCAGCCTTTAGCAGAGGGTGTTCGGCTTTGAGTGATTTGGTAATCACACCATCGCGGATCTCAATCTGAATGGTTATTTTATGTATTGCATCCGAAATCAAACTGTGCATATCAATAGCCTCGGGACGTAAATGCAGGTTTCCCTTTTCCAGGATGGCCGTTTGAAGTATTTTTTCAGCCATTTCGCCCAAGCGGTAATTTTCATCCCCAATAATTTTAATGTAGTCGTTGTACATTTCGTTGCTACGCGGAATATCTTTGTCGGAAAGTGCTTGGCAGGCTAACGAAATAGTGGAAATCGGTGTTTTAAACTCATGTGTCATGTTATTGATAAAGTCGTTTTTCAAGTCCGAAAGTTTCCTTTGCCTTATAATTGTGAATACAGAATAACTGAAAGCTGCAATAATAACCAGCACCAAAAGAAAGGAGACAGCCATTGTAACCCAAAGACTGCGCATATTATATTCGGATTGGTGAGGGAAATAAACCAGAAGGAAATCGCGGCCCGACAAGGCGCCACCGGAAAAAAGCTGGTATGAAAAACTTTTAAAAAGTAATTCCTCATGGTATTTCCCTGTTTTTTCCAATACAACTTTGTTTCGTGCAAAACTGTAAATTCCAAATTCATAATCAGTATGTATCCCTTTCCCCGAAAATTCCTGTTTTAACAATGTATCTAACAACCCCGTTGAAATCTTCGTTTCGATGTCTTCCATGCCCCGACCCAAAGATTGATACATAAGATAATTCTTCATTATCTGTTTGCGCTGGGCCGAGCCATCCGAAAAATTGGAGCTAATGCTTGGAGGCAATTCCCCTGATAGGTTTTTATCCGCATCGCCTGTTGAGTTCAGCCCTGTTTCGGGAATTGCAGTGGAACCAGTTTCGGATTTAATTTTTGGCGACATTTTAATTCCTTGGGTGTCGGGGTCGAATCCGTCAATTTTAGTTGGCGGTTTCTTTAAAATAAGACCTGAATCGTTGGTTACATCCGAAATCCTATTGGGTTTGTCCCTTTTGGCAAACTCAATAGTTTCGAGGTTTATCAAAGCTGCACTTACAGCATCATCCACATTGCGCTTGAAATTGGCTTCCCTGAGCTGCAGCGAACTTTTGATCCAGTAAACCTGAATGCCGATAAACACAGCCATTGCTACCGACATGACTATAATCAATAAAACCAAAAGCTGTTTTTTCACACCTTGAGTATTAGTTTCTAACGCGTAATCTTATTTTGAAACAGAAAAATATTCTTTAAGCTGCAAGCTAAACCCATTATTTCGTTCGGTGCAAATTTATATAGCCTTACAATCAGTAGCACAGTAGCTTAACATATTTTAACGTTCTTTTGCTTTCGTTAACATCAAAGCCCGTAATTAGGAAATACTTTTGCATCGGTTAGTTGAACAAATAGTTATTTATTTTTAATCCTTGCTGGTTACAAGGTGATTTTATAACTGGTTTTGTTGTTTGTTTGGGAAAATGCGGCTTTAAGTGCCGCATTTTTTATTTCTGGGAGCTTCGGCATCGCTACCCAGTAATATATAAAAGCTTAACATATTTTAACGTTCTTTAATTTTCGTTAACATATTGAAACTAATAATGATACTACTTTTGCATCGGTTAGTTGAACAAATAGTTATTATTTCAAATTCCTGTTGGTTGCAGGAAATTTTTTATAACTGGTTTTGTTGTTTGTTTGGGAAAATGCGGCTGATTTGGCCGCATTTTTTGTTTTTTGCCTTCTTGACGAAAATTTCATTGGCAAATAAACATCCCCAAACAGGCAAAACACATTGTTTACTCTATTTTTTTATGACTTTGCCTTTATTTTTCGTAATTTTATACTCTCAAACATAGGCCAGGAAATAGTTTCAATTAAAAATGGTATGAAACATCTTACATTCCAATATAAGCATGTTGCAAGTTTCCTTACGGAAGAAGAAATTTTATTGATGCAGGAAGAAATAGATACCTGCCATAGCCTGTTGGTTGAAAAAGCCGGAAAAGGAAACCAATTTTTGGGTTGGATAGATTTACCCTCAAAAATCGAGGAAAATTTGCTGCAAAGCATCGAAAACGATGCAAGATCCTTACGCCAAAAAGCTGAAATTATAGTTGTTGTGGGCATTGGGGGTTCGTATTTGGGAGCAAGAGCTGTTATTGAAGCACTTACTTCGCCATTTTCTGCTTTCGAAAATTCCCTCGGCAATCCGGCCATTCTTTGGGCGGGCAACAGTTTAAGCCAGGATTACCATGCCGATTTGCTAAGCCTGCTTGACAAGAAAGATTATGCATTAATAATAATTTCCAAATCGGGCACTACAACCGAACCGGCCATTGCTTTCAGGTTATTGAAAAACCATATCGAAAAAAAATATGGGCTTGAAGAAGCTTCCTCAAGAATAATAGCAATCACCGATGGTACCAAAGGTGCTTTGAAAAGCCTATCGGAAAAACATGGATACAGAACTTATGTAATTCCTGATGATATTGGAGGGCGATATTCGGTGCTTACACCTGTTGGGTTGTTACCCATTGCAGCGGCCGGTTTCAATATAAGGCAACTTATTTCGGGGGCGCACGAAATGCAAAAAATATGCACAGGCACTTCCACTATCCTTGATAACCCTGCAGCCTGTTATGCAGCTATCCGCAATTCGTTGTACCGCATGGGAAGCCAGATTGAATTGCTGGTGAATTACGAGCCGCAACTGCATTATTTTACCGAATGGTGGAAACAATTGTTCGGCGAAAGCGATGGCAAGGAAAACGAAGGGCTTTTTCCTGCTGGGGCCGATTTTACTAGCGATCTACATTCCTTGGGCCAATATATACAAGAAGGTCAGCGAATCCTTTTCGAAACGGTTATCCATATCCAAAAACCCAAACGGGCATTGAGTATTCCGTTTAATGAAGCAAATATTGATGGGCTGAACTACCTTGCCGGAAAAACTCTGGATGAAATTAACGATATGGCAGCCCTAGCCACAACTCTGGCACATATTGATGGTGAAGTACCAAACCTTGATATTATCCTCCCGGCAATTGACGAGTATTCGTTAGGTGAACTGATTTATTTTTTCGAGTTTGCCTGTGGGCTAAGCGGTTATCTGCAAGGCACAAACCCATTCAACCAACCAGGTGTTGAGGTTTACAAAAATAATATGTTCGCTTTGTTGAGAAAACCCGGTTTTGAAAATGAAACGGAAGCGATAAGGGATCGGATTGGAGGAGAATGAGAGGGGGTGATGGGAGACAAGGAGAAAGGGAGACAAGGAGAAGGGGAGGAAGGGAAGACAAGGAGATGGGAAGACTGGGAGAATGTGAGACTGGGAGACATGGAGAAGGGGAGACAAGGAGAAGGGAGATGTTGATTTAAACTAAAAGAATTCATTAAAGGCAATCAAGGTTAACAACAAAAAATTAAAACCAGCACTTAAACCCGAATAAGGTTGGGTTTGCACAAACGCTAAAAAAGAAAGGAGATTCCCAATGGAAAACAGGCTTTTTGAATACATGAACAAGCGCATCGGAGGTAATATCATTCAAACCAGCACCGCTAATGAAGCTGGACCGGTGATAACCATTTCACGTCAAACGGGTTGTGGCGCAAGCCGAATAGCTTATGCTTTGTGCGAAGAACTTAACAAAAAAAAGGTTGTAGTAGCGGAAGGCAAAAAGTGGGGTTTTATCAGCCGCGAAATCCTGCAGCAATCTGCCGAACAACTTCATCTGGATCCCATGGCATTAAAACAAGTTATCAACGATAAAGACCGCGGTATTATGGATCAAATCGTTGAAGCGCTTTCCACACATTCGCACAAAAGCGATCAGAAAATCCTGAAAACAGTTCAGGAAGTGATATGGCAGTTTGGCAACAATGGAAATGTTGTTATTATCGGTAGGGGAGGAGCTGCCATTTGTAAAGACATAAAACATTCGCTGCATATCAGGATTGAAGCCCCCGAAGATTGGCGGATTTCCGAAATTGCCAAACGGTTTGATTACAGTATTGCATATTCAACCGATTATGTACGTAAGCAAGATTCTGAGCGCGAACTGCTGGTGAAAAAACTTTTTGGCAAAAACCCTATTAATTCTATTTATGATGTTGAGTTTAACCGAAGCCGTTTCACTGAAAATGAAATTGTTGAAGCAATTTTGCAGATTTCAACCATAAAAGGATTGATAAAATAAAAACAACCCCCGAAATTGAATCCTGACCCCAACATTGAAACGGCAATACTTACCGTTACCGATCTTAGTATAGCTTTCATCAGCGATGGCATCGAAAATACAGCCGTTGATCATGTTTCTTTTGAATTACAACGAGGCAGTACTTTAGGCATTGTAGGTGAATCCGGTTCCGGGAAATCACTTACATCTTTGGCAATCATGGGTTTAGTGCCCAAACCCAATGGTGTGGTTAAAAATGGTTCTATCCTATTTCATGGCAATGCTGACGTAAAAACCAATCTGTTGCAATTGCCAGAAAAAGAAATGAGGTTATGGAGGGGCAAACGCATAGCAATGATTTTTCAGGAACCTATGACCTCGTTAAATCCGGCTTACCGCTGCGGGAAACAGGTCATGGAAAATATACTTGAACACGAAAAAGTTTCTAAATCCGAAGCCCGGAATCGTACACTCGACCTTTTTCGTGAGGTAATGCTCCCCGACCCTGAACGCACATTTACTGCTTATCCGCACCAGGTTTCGGGCGGTCAGAAACAACGCGTAATGATAGCCATGGCTTTGGCATGTAACCCCGATATCCTGATTGCCGATGAACCCACAACGGCACTGGATGTAACCGTACAAAAGACAATTCTTGAACTTTTACGGTCACTACAAAAAAAGCACAATATCAGCCTCATTTTTATTTCGCACAACCTTGATGTGATTGCCGAAATTGCAGCCAATGTTTTGGTGATGTACAAAGGGAAGATTGTTGAAAAAGGAAGTATCGAACAAATTTTCAAGCATCCTCAACATCCCTATACAAAAGGATTGTTGGCTTGCAGGCCACCTCTGGGAAAACGCCCGCAAAGGCTTAAAGTAATCGCTGATTTTATTGAAAAATCAGGCAATGAAACCGATACATTTGTTAGCCCTGCCGAACGCAAACTGAACCACGAAAAACTTTATTTTGCCAAACCGATTTTAAAAGCCGAAGGATTAAATACAATTTTTACCCTGAAACGTAACCTTGCAGGCAAGGCGATAAAGCAATATAAAGCTGTAAACAATGTTTCGTTCGAAGTATATCCGGGCGAAACCCTGGGGTTGGTTGGCGAATCGGGATGTGGGAAAACAACTTTGGGCAGGACAATCCTGCGGCTTGTTGAGCCTACATCGGGCAACACAGTTTACAATAATTTACAGGTTAACCAACTGAATGCAGATGATTTGCGGAAATTGCGCAAAAAACTCCAGATTATTTTTCAGGATCCATATTCCTCGCTAAACCCACGCATTACAATTGGTGAAGCCATCATTGAACCCATGCGTATCCACAAACTTCATGGAAATGATACTTTGCGAAAATCCAAAGTTTTCGAATTGCTGCAAAAAGTTGGTCTGGAAGAAAAACATTATGGCAGGTATCCACACGAATTTTCGGGCGGGCAACGGCAACGTATCTGCATTGCCAGGGCACTTGCGGTTGAACCTGAGTTTATTATCTGCGACGAATCAGTTTCAGCACTCGATGTTTCAGTTCAAGCACAAGTTCTTAACCTGCTGAACGATTTGAAAAAAGAATTTGGCCTCACTTATCTGTTTATCAGCCACGACCTTTCGGTGGTACGTTATATGAGCGACCGCCTTATGGTGATGAAGAATGGCGAAATACAGGAAATGGGCGAAGCCGACGAAGTGTACTCAAATCCGCAGTCAGAGTACACGCGCTTGTTGCTGGAAGCGATTCCGAAGGGTGAGGTTGGTTGAGGGGTGACAGAGTGAGGGGAGACTGGGCGAAGGGAGACTGGGCGATAAGAGAGAGCTACAAAACCGATCATAAACTCCGTGTTCCTCTGTGTTCTCAGTGCCTCCGTGGTTAAAAATAAATCCTGCAAAATTCTGCATGGAAAATGAATTAAAAGAAAATTAAAATGACAAAAAAGAAACAAAATCCGCAGGCAATTATTGCCCGCAACGAATTTACCAACTTAGTTTTTAACTTGTTTTCGGCTAATCCGGAAAATTCATATAATTTCAGGCAAACAGCCTCACAATTGGGCATTACCGAAAAACGGGAAAAAGATCAGGTCCGTTCCACGTTGGAACAACTTTGCATACAAGGTTCACTTATTGAAACCAACCGTGGGAAATACAAACTAAACCCAAAACTTGCAACAGCCATCGCGAAAGCCAATACGATTACTGGCATAGTTGATATGAAAGCGACTGGAAAAGCTTACATTATCAGCCCCGAATTGGAAGAGGATGTGTTTGTTGAAGCCAACAATACCAATCATGCCCTGAATGGCGATAAGGTGAAAGTCCATATTTTCCCGAAACGTAAAAACCGCAAAACAGAAGGTATTATTGTTGAAATTGTTGAACGTGCCAAAAAGCAATTTGTTGGTATTGTGCATGTTTCCAAGCGGTTTGCCTTCCTGGTTCCTGATAGCCCGTTGATAAATGTTGATATTTATATTCCGCTAACGGCGCTCAAAGGTGCTAAACACGGACAGAAAGCGGTTGCACTTATTACCGAATGGCCCGAAAAAGCCACCAACCCAATTGGCGAAATAGTCCATGTTTTGGGTCAGCCTGGCGAAAACAATGTTGAAATGAATGCCATCCTGGCTGAATTCGATTTTCCACTCGAATTTCCTAAAGCAGCCGAAGCTGAAGCCAAACGCATTAAAAATGAAGTTCCTGCTGCCGAATTAGCCAAACGACGCGACTTCCGCAACATCTGGACCTGTACCATTGACCCTGTGGATGCAAAGGATTTCGATGATGCCCTATCGCTTCAAAAACTGCCTGATGGCAATTGGGAAGTTGGAGTACATATTGCCGATGTTTCGCATTATGTAACGCCCGGAAGTGCCATTGATACCGAAGCTTACGAACGTGGAACCTCCATTTATCTGGTAGACCGCAC
>CAJAXK010000203.1 GCA_903946925.1 uncultured Bacteroidales bacterium
ACCAATCATCTTCTATTGTTACATATTCCGGTGATACCCGTTCACGTTTTCCGGTGATACCCGTTCACTGTTTGTTAAAAAAATGATTTGGCAGATGTGAAATTAATACTTTTTCCTTAGACTTTCTCCTTTTAATTGAAAACGTATCGACTTATGAACGATTCTGTCCAAGCAGGCTTCAGCAATCAGTTCATTACCAATGACAGCATACCAGTCATTGACTGGTAGCTGACTGGATATTATCAATGCTTTTTTACGATATCTGTCGTCAACAATTTGCTCAAAGTCGTTTTGTTGTTGTCCTTCTAATGCTTTCATGCCAAAGTCATCTATGATTAACATGTCCACACATGAGAGTTTTTCCATGAATCGTATTTCCTGCCCTTGCAATCGTTCGAGTTTGATTCGATCTAATAACTTTTGCATGGTAAAGAATGCAACATTAAAACCCAACCTACATACCCTATCGCCCAGTGCAACAGCCAAATAGCTTTTACCAGTTCCGGTAGGTCCGTTAATCACTATTGTTTGTCCATTACGAACAAATTCACACGTTCCCAACAGTGCTACCGTCGTTGCGTCAACACCTCTGGCAGTATTATAATCAAGCTCCTCAAGCGAAGCAGGATATGGAAACGCGGCTTCTTTGAGCAGTCTGGCGATACGGTTTGTTTTTCGGGTGTCTTGTTCGGTTTGCAACATAAGTTGCAAACCGTCTCTGAGTGAGATTTTGTCAGCTCTGCGTGTCTCACAAAGGGATGTCCAGCAATCTGCCATCCCAGGAAGCTTCAGCTTGTGAAGCGATTTTTCAATTTCTTCCATACAATAATCTTTTTAATTGTTTATTTATAATAAGCGTTTCCCCGCATATTTTCATGATTAGTTGGCTGTGGATTAATGCGTTTCTCGCTTTCACTTTGTGATTTGGCCACATTGAGATTGCTGATCACATTTTGTAAGAACTTGCCCGAGTATGACCTGTTTTGGATAGCTATCCGGCAGGCTTGTTCAAAATCGGCTATTGGTGTTTTTCGGCCTATTGAGAGCATATAATCACAGGTTTTATATTTGAACTCGGGAGGAATCTGACGTTGTTCCAAATCCAGAAACATGTCCGATACAAGCTGCTTAAATACAGCACTCTGCTTATCCGCTTTTTCTTGATAATACTCAGGCGAACGGCTCAAAATGGCATTGGAATTGGATGCCAGATGTTCTCCTTTGTGTGTATGTCCAAACCCTAAGTGGCGCTCATGTGTAGCCACTAATTCATTATTTACAAAGATTTTGACCAATGTGCGGGTGTAAATAACATGGCTACGTTTTCCAATGTGGACAAATGGAACCGAGTAGTAATGTTTGTCGCGCGCCAAATAAACGAATCCATCGTTGCGAACCTGTAAATCGCACGTAAGTTTCATTTCATAAGGTTGTTCGGGCAAAGGGAACATCGTATTCTTTTCAACGGCAAAGAATTGTTCTTCACGACTATAAGGCCGTTGTTGCATCCTTGTCTGATTGTGTTCAAGCATTTTCTGCGATACCACCTCATTCAAATCCTCCAGGGAATAAAAGGTCGTATTGCGAAGTTTGGCATATACCCGCCTGTAAATAATCTTCACCTGGTTCTCTACCAATGCCTTGTGTGTAGGAGAATAAGGGCGGCAAGGGATGGTTACAAAACGATAATGATTGCCCATATCTTCCAATGCTTTGTTCAACGTTGGCTCATACTTATCCGCCTTTATTACAGCCGATTTAAGGTTGTCTGTTACCAAAATCTTAGGTACCCCTCCTATGGCTTCCATACACTTAGAAATGGCATATAGAAAATCCTCCACTCTTTGTGAGGGAATACACAAAGCAAAGGCATAATCCGTGTAAGG
>CAJAXK010000204.1 GCA_903946925.1 uncultured Bacteroidales bacterium
CCGGCAGAGCTTCCCTCCGTTTCACCTGACCATACAAAGTTAAATACAGTCAACTAAAAAATAAAATTGAGTTACAAACAGTTGAATTAGAAGTTTAGTCTTTTTTGTCAACCAAAATCATGAAAGCACAAACCAATAACTAATAACCCAATAACCAATAACCATTTAAAGATGTCGAATGTCTGAAGCAGCGCAATTTTGGAATTGGAATATCAAAATCATGAACCAATAAGCAATTAATGTATTTTGCCTGTTTTAAAATAGTTGGCTTCGATTCAGGATTTAAACTTTATTCCTTTAATACCCAAATTCCCACAAATGTGCTTTTAAGCTCATTTACTTTTGCGGCTGCTTTTTTGGGTGTATCATAATAAGCGAGGGCAATACGGTACCCTGCCGAACTGTTTAATATAAAGGCATCGGGATAACCACTTGATTTTATACGGGTTAGTTCCGAATTGGCGGTTTCAGGATTCTTAGTGCTCAACACAATTAGGTAATACTTTGTTGCTGAACTTTCAGACAGTTTTTTGATTTCAGTATCGTTTTTTATATTCTCTTTGGTAACAACTACCGTTTCTGTATTCACTGGTTTTTCTTCCTTTGGCAGCACAAGTTTTGTTGTATCCTTTTCGTTTTTTTGAGGCTGGAAAGAGGTAGTTTTTATAACAGCTTGGTTTGCAGTAGTTTTATCGGTTTTATCGCCAAGCCAAAGCACAGCATAGCCATCTTTTATGCCAACGCCAATTGCTTTCCAGTTAAACCCTTTCCATTTTCCGCGGCTCAGTATCATGTCGGCTGATGCGTTAGCCTGTTGCCACAATGTTATTGCATCGGTAGGTGTTGCCTGGTCTTCGCTCCAGTAGGCAAGTTCGTAACCATTTCCGGGGTAACCTGTAATTTCCTTGGGTTTTGAAGTCATACATTTTATACCGGCTGCGTCCTTTGTATTACAGCACGATGTCCATTTCTCCGATTTGCTCCAGGCCTGAACGCTGCATCCTTTATCCTGGGGTTGGTTGAGGATTAAATCGTCCAGATGCACATGGGCAACAATGGTTAAAGCTTCCGACTTGGGTAAAATCGACAACTTATTCTGCCGCCGCATGTCATTAATCATGTTGTAGAGTATGGCTTCATCTTGCGAAATGCTATTAGGCAAGGTATCATTGCTGATTTTTAATACCGTACTTTCCTGTGCAAGTACCTGAATAGCAGCAATAACAATGAAGAGGAATACTAAAAGAAGTTTATTGCTCGTGGGCATATATTGCTGTTATTACTTTTAATTCGATTGGCTAAATTACTAAAAAACGCTTCAATCGCGCAACTTTACCTGCTTTGGTTTTTTTTCTTACCCTATTTTTTATGTTATTAATTATTTGCAAGAACCTCATGTAACCCGTTGTAAATAATTTTTCCTATTTGTTACAAAACTGGCTACATATTATTTTGATGTGCAGGCTTATCAATTGACGAGAAAATTATTAGGATTTACTTCTTTATTGGTATTATTACTTTGAAAACATTCTCTTTCCCTTACTTTTTGCTTGATCAAAAAGTAACAAAAAATCAATGCTTTATAAAAATACAATGCGCTTCTAAGCCGAAGGTATCTTCCCGCAATACAAGGCATGGGAGATGGCACAATTCCAGGCTTTTGTCGTTGCTGTGTATTGCTACGCACATGCCTTCCGCACATACCTCCGGCTAAGAACCGCTATCGTATTTTTATAATGCCTGTCCTTCGTAA
>CAJAXK010000205.1 GCA_903946925.1 uncultured Bacteroidales bacterium
AATGGCTGTTGAACCACCAGAACAAATCCCTGTGTTGTTTCCAGTTGCTGCCGCTGGTGCTGGGTTAACCGTTACCGTTACACTGTTGCTTTTTGAACAACCAGTTGCTGTTATGGTCTCGGTGAGTGTGTATGTTGTTGTAGTTGTTGGCGATACCAAAGGGTTTGATGCAGTTGACGTAAAACCACTCGGATTGGATACCCACGAGTAGGTATTGCCTACACTTGCGGTTGAGCCTAAAGTTGTAGCGTTCCCTGCGCATACAACCCTATCGGTTCCTGCAACGGCTATGGGCAATGGGTTCACGGTCACTGTCTCACATTTGGCTGGTGTTACGCTACATCCTTCAGTATTTGTATAAGTCACGCATACCTGATAACTACCTGCACTATTCCATGTAACGGATATTTGATTTGTTCCCTGACCAGCAGATATTGTTCCTCCAGAACCGACCGACCAAATATAATCTGCCATTCCATTATCTGTGGTATAGGTAACCCCTGAAGACCCTGTGCAAACATTAAATGTGCCTGAATTTGATGTTACTACAGGCACAGGTGTGGGTTTAAAACTGATATGGATTGTATCTTTAACCGTACAACTTAAATCGATATCGCTTGCTTCCACATAATAAGTACCTGGAGTTGTAACAGTGATTGTCCTGGTTGTTTCACCAGTGCTCCATAGGTAATTATCCCTACCTACGCCACCATCCAAAACCACTGATTCGCCTGTACAAACAGATCGATCAGAACCGAAAAGGAGATTCCCGAAATTTGAAAAATATCCATATCTGCAACTTGCATTGCCATTACTGTTTGCACTGATTACACCAAGGTGGAATCGTTCTGTTGTATTTTCGATTATATGCGGACCTATTGAAACATTGCTCCAATAAGGAAATTCAATCCGTGCATAAACATAATTAGGATTGCCAGGCACAGGGTAAAATTCTGACGCAGAAATAAGTGTTGAAACGGAACCATCGAGCAAGAAGTCATCTTGGGCACCCTCTTTTGTGAATAATATCATTCCAAAATTATAGTTATTGGAACGTGAAATTGCCACTTCAGAAGATCCAGTACATCCAATTGGGGGTATTATTGAACTGCCTAATTCGCATGTATATCCTGTAAGATGAAGTACATAAATAGGTTTGTCGGAATGAATAAAAGTAGCAGAATCTGCTGCTGTTAATGTTAAAGATGTGGATTCACCAGATTGCAGGGTGCTAAAAGAACTTCCGTCCCCGTTCTTAAATAAATGCGTATTGCTCTGATAAGCTAAAATCACTACCCTATCGTTGACGGCATAATCCATGTATCCCCTGACAATAATATAATCATTCCCTAAAATATTGGTTGGAAATATCTGATCCATAATAATATCGGCGCATCCTGTCCCGTCTGGGGCGGTTATGGAATCATCTTTGAGGGTTATTGCAATTGGCTTATTAGATGTAACTTTTGTCCCGGTAAGATGGCCTACTGCAAATTGGATTGTTGCAACCGCGGAATAAGTTTGCCCTCGGTTTAGTGAAATTGTATAAGCTCCAGCCGTTTTCAAATGACCTACTATGTTGTTACTTGGGGTAATTGTAACCTGAGTATTGTCCTCTGTTGCAACAATATCAAAAGAGTTATAAGCGCTAGGACTGTAATTGGAATTGTTATAAAACAGATTTTGTGCAGGTATTAGAAAATCCTTACCCAAAGCATTAGATCCCAACAATGAAAACAGACCAGAATTTAAAGTAGAGTTTTCATCATAAGCCGCAGTTATAGGTTGGCTTGCCTCAATCAAAATCCCATTGTTCAATGGTTGATCTCCAGGTTTGTTCTCAATAATTTCTTTCCAACTTGTTAATTCAAGACTGTATGTGCCATGAGATGGAATAACAACCGTGATAGGGCTGAAGCCAGTTGGGTTAGCCGGCATTGATATAGTAACTGTTGAGGGAAATTCGTAGGACGATAATCTCAGCCAAATAGGGCTATCACCATGTCCCGCTGTTGCCTCCGGTGCTACAAACCAAAACCTTGTATCAGTTTGCGAATAACATGAAAAGGCAATTAGACTGAAAAGTCCGATGAGTATAAAATATTTCTTTAAGTAAAAATAGCCCATTAGATTCAAATTTAAGATACTATGCATAGTATTGGGTGTGTAAAGATAATAAACTTCCATTAGATAGGTCAAATAGTTTTTCATAAAAATATAACTTTTTTATAATTAACCGTAATACACTGATTACCATATAGATAAAATACATCTAAATGGTTCTTTTTGCAGAGGGAATCAATAAGTTTATTAACCCACAATATCCCTTAATGCACCTTCCAAATCGGGAAAAACAAAACGGAACCCTTCATCCAATAAATGCCTTGGTGGTGCAAACTGCCCGCCTGCTACAGCTATGGAGCCTTCGCCAAATAGGATTTTTAGCGCAAAAACCGGTACCGGAAACCAAGCCGGTCTCCGCACTACACGCGAAAGGACCGTAGTAAATTTGCTGTTATCAACTACTCCGGGTGCTGTAATATTAAACCCTCCAGATGCTTTTTGGTCGGTAATTATAAACTGCACTGCCTGAACAAGATCGGCAATATGTATCCACGAAAAACCTTGCTTCCCCGAACCAATTTTTCCTCCTATCCCAGTTTTAAACAGTGGCAACATACGGCTCAATGCCCCACCTTCTTTGCCCAATACAATTCCAAAACGTAAAATTGCCAAACGGGTAAATTCAGCAGCCTTTTGTGCTTCAAATTCCCATGCCTTACATATTTCGCCCAAATAGTCGTTTGAAAAAGTGGTGCTGGTTTCTATCTGTTCTCCCTCAGATGTATAAACCCCAATTGCTGAGGCCGATAGAAAAGCTTTTGGTTTAATTTCAAGTAGCTTAATAGCTTCCACAATTTTTCGGGTTGTAACAATACGGCTATCAAACAATGATTTTTTGTATCCTTTGGTCCATCGCCCAACAATGGGGGCACCAGCCAGATTTATAACTACATCAACTCCTTTAAGCACATTTTCTATTTCCGAAACTGGTGTTCCTGTTCCAATACGTGGAATTCTTTTTACTTTATGGCCACCTTTTTGAAAATGTGAAGCGAGCTGTTTCCCAATGAAACCAGTAGAACCCGAAATTGCTATTATCATCAGTGATTGTTTTAGAGGTTAAGTTCCGTTTCCCAGGATGTTGAATCCCGAAAGGTAAAAGTAGTTGAAATATCCACAACCCTCTTGTTAATCAATTAACAATCGGATGTGTTTGTTTGTAAATATTTATACCTTTGCACCACAATTAACCATTCCAGACGTATCTGGATTTAATGCTGACCAACTTATAATTAATTATGGATCAGAATAATGATAAACTTTTTGGCACTTTCTCTCCGGTAAATGCGTCCGATTGGGAAGCACAAATCATCAAAGACCTCAAAGGTGCCGATTACCAAAAAAAACTTGTTTGGAAGACTGCGGATGGCTTCGATGTGCAACCATTTTACAGGGATGAAGATACCTTTGGGATTAAAAGCATGGCTTCGCAACCTGGCGAATACCCATTTGTGCGTGGCAACCAGGCACAAACAAATAATTGGGAAATCAGGCAGGATATTGAAACCGACGACCAATCGGAAGCAAACCGCCTGGCTGTTGATGCCGTAAAGCGTGGAGCCACTGGTTTGGGTCTTGTTGCATCTGAACTGGAAACTGCGGCTGACGTTGCAGACTTGCTCCAGGGTATCGATATTAAAGTGGTTGCAATTAATTTTGGAGCGTCTTCATCATATCCAGCACTAATAAAGATAGTGGTGGAACACGTCAAATCACAAAAATTGGAAGTGGCAAACTTGAAAGGATCCTTTGATTTTGATCCAATAAGTTACCTTTTGCTCAATGGCGATTTCTGGAAGTCGGAAAAAAGCGATATGGCCGAAGTTGCCACAATGGTTAAACTTGGCAAGGAACTTATGCCTGCCATGAAAGTTGTAAATGTAAATGCGCATTATTTTAACAGTGCCGGCGCAACCTTGGTTCAGGAATTAGGGTTTGGTCTCGCATCAGGGAACGAATACCTTGCATTAGCAACTAAATCGGGCATTTCGGTTGATGATACTTCGCAACGGATGATGTTTTCGTTCGGTGTAGGCTCCAACTATTTTATGGAAATTGCCCGTTTAAGGGCGGCCCGTTTGTTATGGTCAAAAATTGTTGAGCAATATAAACCAGCAAACGATTCGTCCATGCAGATGCACATCCATTGCAACACTTCGGCATGGAACAAAACCCTTTTCGATCCGTATGTGAATTTGTTACGAACCACAACAGAAGCCATGTCGGCCATACTTGGTGGCACACAATCGCTTAGCATCCTGCCTTTTGATACTTTCTACAAAGATCCTGACGAATTTTCGATGCGCCTGGCCCGCAACCAGCAAATTATCCTAAAAGAAGAAGTTTATTTGGACAAAGTGGTTGATCCGGCAGCGGGTTCTTATTACATCGAAAACCTTACCCAACTTATTGCCGAAGCTGCCTGGAAAGTTTTCCTTCAGGTTGAAGAACAAGGTGGGATGGTAGAAGCAATAAAGAGTGGTTTCGTTCAGGATATTGTCGAAAAATCAGCCGGCCAACGGCTTGACGATATTGCTAACCGCCGTTTGATTCAACTTGGCACCAACCAACATCCAAACCCTGCGGAGCAAATGCTCGAAAAAATCCATTTCGCCGAGGAGGAAGAAATGATGGAAGAGGAAATTTATGCTGAGGAAGACATGGAAGTTGAGGAAGAAGATGATGACGAAGCACCAACTACTTATAAAAAAATAGTCCTTTTTGGCGGTTCCGATGCTTTCGACCAATTACGGCTTGCCACCGAACAATTTGTGAGCGATGGCAACAAAAAACCGGCTGTTTTCCTTTTCAATATCGGCAATCTGGCCATGCGCAAGGCAAGGGCTATGTTTTCGACGAATTTCTTTGGATGTGCTGGTTACGAAATACTCGATAACTCTGGGTTCGACAGCGTAGATGACGGCGTAAAAGCGGCCAAAGCCTCAAAAGCCGAAATTGTGGTGGTTTGCAGTTCCGATGAGGAATATGCCACTTTAGTGCCCGTTATTGCCCAAAAACTTAAGGCTTCAAATAAAGAATTGAGCCTTGTAGTTGCCGGTTACCCTAAAGAAATATTGGAAACCTTAAAGCAATCAGGTGTTGACGAGTTTATCCATGTTCGTAGCAATTTGCTGCAAACCCTGGAAAAATTTCAGGAAAAACTTGGCATTTTCTAATTCAGGATTTTTCGCAAAACTCATTTAGAATTCACAAAATCCCTCATCAAACGATGCGTCCCGATTTTAAAAATATTGATATAAAAAGTGGCTTGTCAAACACAGCCTCAAGTCAACCTTCAGCCCAAACCGAATGGATGACCAACGAACAGATTGCCGTTAAACCAGTTTATACCCGTGCCGATTTAGCCGGGATGGAGCACCTCGATTATGCTGCCGGATTGCCTCCATTCCTCCGTGGCCCATACAGTACCATGTATGTTATGAAACCATGGACAATCAGGCAATATGCAGGTTTTTCGACAGCCGAAGAGTCGAACGCATTTTACCGCCGTAATTTGGCAGCAGGGCAAATGGGGCTTTCGGTTGCATTCGACCTTGCAACACATCGTGGCTACGATAGCGATCACGAACGCGTAGAAGGCGATGTTGGAAAAGCGGGCGTTGCAATTGATTCCATTTTGGACATGAAAATCCTCTTCGACCAGATTCCTTTGGATAAAATGTCGGTTTCCATGACCATGAACGGTGCGGTGCTTCCGATACTTGCATTTTATATTGTGGCTGCCGAAGAACAGGGTGTCCCGATGGAAAAACTGAGTGGAACAATTCAAAATGATATTTTGAAAGAGTTCATGGTGCGCAATACTTATATCTATCCACCAACACCAAGTATGCGCATTATCGCCGATATTTTTGAATTCACTTCAAAAAACATGAAGAAGTTCAACTCCATAAGTATCAGCGGATACCACATACAGGAAGCAGGTGCTACTGCCGACATCGAGTTAGCTTATACATTGGCCGATGGCCTTGAATATATCCGTAAAGGAATTGATGCTGGTATTCCTGTTGATGCTTTTGCACCAAGGTTGTCCTTTTTCTGGGGTGTAGGCATGAACCATTTTATGGAAATTGCCAAAATGCGGGCAGCAAGGATGCTTTGGGCCAAAATTGTTCAGCAATTCAATCCCAAAGATCCGAAATCAATGGCATTGAGGACACACTCACAAACATCGGGCTGGAGTTTGACCGAACAAGATCCTTTCAACAATGTTACACGAACCTGTGTTGAAGCTCTTGCGGCTGCATTAGGCCACACCCAATCGCTGCACACAAATGCTTTGGATGAAGCCATTGCGCTGCCAACCGATTTTTCGGCCCGAATTGCACGTAACACGCAAATTTACCTACAAGAGGAAACCAATATCTGCAAAGCTGTTGACCCATGGGCTGGTTCTTATTATGTTGAATACCTGACCAACGAATTGGCACACAAAGCATGGAAACTGATACAGGAAGTTGAAGAACTCGGAGGCATGTCGAAAGCAATTGAAACCGGGATACCAAAGATGCGGATTGAAGAGGCCTCAGCCCGCAGACAAGCAAAAATTGATGCAGGAAGGGATACTATTGTAGGGATAAATAAATACCGTCTGGCAAAAGAAGATCCAATTGATATACTTGAAGTTGACAATACTGCTGTGCGCATTTCGCAAATAGCCAGGCTCGAAAAACTCCGGGCAGAACGAAATAATGAAGAGGTTCAAGCTTCACTAAATGCCCTTACGGTTTGTGCCGAAACAGGTGAAGGCAATTTGTTGGCATTGGCGATTGATGCAGCTCGAAAAAGAGCTTCGTTAGGTGAAATTTCGAGTGCATTGGAAAAAGTTTATGGAAGGTACAAAGCTGTGATCAGATCAATATCAGGAGTTTATTCCTCCGAAAGCGTTGGAGACGAATCGTATATGAAAGCCTGCAAAATGGCTGATGAATTTGCCGCACTCGATGGAAGGCGCCCACGAATAATGATTGCCAAAATGGGGCAAGATGGGCACGACCGCGGGGCAAAAGTTGTTGCAACAGGTTATGCCGATATAGGTTTCGACGTTGATATGGGACCTTTATTCCAAACACCAGCCGAAGCTGCACGCCAAGCTGTTGAAAACGATGTTCACGTTTTGGGCGTTTCGAGCCTTGCCGCCGGACACAAAACCCTTGTCCCACAGGTTATTGATGAGTTAAAAAAACTTGGCCGCGAGGATATTATGGTTATTGTTGGCGGGGTAATCCCTTCGCAAGATTACGATTTCCTGTATAAAGCGGGTGCAGTGGCCATTTTCGGACCAGGGACAAAAATTCCGGCTGCAGCAATACAAATGCTTGAAATACTGATCAGTAGCCGAAAATAAGTTATGTATTTATTACTATAATGAGAAACCCATCCTTTACAGTAAGGATGGGTTTTTGCATAAATATAGGTTTGATATTCAGCCAAAATCGGACCTTGAATTTTGAAGTTCCTATTATTTTTTCTGTATTTGGGCGATTTTCGAATTGTAATACATTGTGCTGTCCTTGTTTCCCATATTGTTATAGGTCATGGCAAGCAGCGACAGTATTTGCGGGTTGTTAGGGTTAAGTTCATCCGCCTTGCGAAAACATTTAATGGCATTGGCAAGATCACCTTTTGAACCATAAACACTTCCAAGGTTGGTATGGAGTTCCACATTTTTAGGATCCAATTCTATTGCTTTTATATATGCTGAAACAGCATTTGGGAAATCGCCTGTGGCAAAGTAAGAGCCACCCAAAAAATTATAAGTTTCGGACGAAGTAAAGTTAAGTTCAATACATTTTTTTAGGTTGAAAATTGAATTCTGGTAATCTTGTGTTCTATAATAAGCATTTCCTATTGTGCTATATGCCTTTGGATCAGTTGGATCCAACATAATTGCAGTTTTTAGTGCTTCTATTGCTTCGCTGTACTCACCTTTGAAATATAATGCTCCACCTAAATTAAGATAGGCAAATGGATGTTTTGGGTCAATTTTAATAGAAGCCCTGAATTCGACAATAGATTTGTCGAGATAAGCATTGTTTTTTTCTTTTTCGGGGCTGGTTTTATCAAACTTTTGCAGCATCACAACACCATAATTGGTCCGTACCCTGGCACTTCCTTTGGCAGAATTGGCATCGGCCACAAAAAGCGTATTGTTGTCGTACCAATCAAAATTTCGGGCTACTGTGCCATAAGAATAAGGGATTAAGATAACAAGGGTAACTATTGCAACCCATTTGTTTGTACCCAAAATTTTGCCCGATACAACTTTTTTCTTATCTGAACCCTGCGGCGGGAAAATCCGCATTAAGCCGAAAGCAACAATCAAACAAAACCCCAACGATGGTATGTACAGGAAACGATCGGCCATAGTGGCACCGATTAAAATAAAAACATTGGCAACAACCGCCAGCGAAAGCAGGTAAAAAAGTATCCCAAATGCAAAAATGCTTTTCTCGTTTTTTAAAAAACAGCGTATAGCATAAATGAAAGCAGCAGCATACATCAACAATGGCAAAAACGCCTGAAAATCACTCCAGGTATAAAAAGGTATCGCCTGAAACGAGTAATCGTAAGACAAAGGGTATGGGATTATTAAAAGCTTCAAATATTTGCCCAGCATATAAAACGCTGTAGCCAACCTTGTCATCAGGTCTGGTGCGGCAACCAGGGAATTATCGAGATAAGTGTATGCTTTGCCAGTAACATTTGTTCCCAGCACCAATGTCCTGATAATAAAATAAATAGCAACTGTGGCAACAAACGGCCACGATTTGGCAAGTATTGCCTTACCATCAAAATTCCTGAAAAACCAAAGTATAAGAGGGAAAATAAGTATAAACGCAACACCGCTTTCCTTTGCAAAAAGGCATAAAAAATAGCTCCCCACTGCAATTGCCAATTTCCATTTCCTACCGGAATCTGCATACATGAGTAAATTGTCAATCGCCAAAATAAAAAACAGCAAACACAAAATTTCGTCGCGACTTTTAATATTGGCTACCACTTCGGTATGGATTGGGTGGGCCATAAACAGAAGCGATACAATAAATGGCAGCAAAATGGTATGTTTCGGCATCATACGCTTCAACATCCTGAACAATAGGAAACCTGTAAGCGCATAGAGCAAAATATTTGTTACATGCCCTACATGTGGGTTGTCAGGAAAAAACTGCCATTCGACCGCAAAAGTAACCATAGATAAAGGGCGGTACAATCCCGCATTGTCGCCCCAAAAACCTGCCCAATAAAATGTGGTGAGCAAAGTCGGGATGCCTGCAATACCTTGTTTTGTAAACTTGTTTTCCTGAATTACTGCGCGGTCGTCGAGCGCATAATCGTTAAAAACCGTATTGAAATACAGCAAAAAACCTATTGTAGCCACAATTATTGAAAAATACAATTCCAAGCGCTTTGGCGGGATGGCTGCCTGCAAGGGTTCAGGAATATTGGTTTCCTGCACCTTGGCACCTTTTGAAACAGGCTTTTTGCTCATGCTACTTTTATTCATCTCGAAAATATTGAAAATTATTTTTGTTGTTGATGTGCCGCTTGTAATCGTAGTATTGCTGCTTCTGAGCCCTTCCCTACCCTATCGTACGCATTGGCAAGTTCGTAATATGCCGGAACAAAGCTTGGGCTTACTTGTATGGAACGCTGAAAAAATTCGATGCTTTTAGCCGGTTGGCCTAAATAAGTATAGGTAAGGCCGAGGTTGAACAACAAATCCGAATTGTTAGGGTCAAGCTGAAATGCACGGTTGAAAATTTCGACTGATTTGTCAAGCTGTTTTTTGAAACCATACGCTTTCCCTAACAAAACCAGGGTTTCCAGGTTTTCGCCACCAAGTGTCAGGTTTTTTTCAAGACAAATAATGGCTTCATCAAATTTGCCAATACCGCCATACGAATTGCCGATGTAATAATAAATTTGTGGGGTTTCGGGCTTGTACATGGCATATTTCCCTAACATTGGTATAGCTTCCGCATACCGGCCCAGCGAATAATAGTTGATGCCAAGGTTAAAATAACCTTTCATATATCCGCTATCCATTTTGAGTGTTTGTGCATAATAATATATAGCAGAATCCTTTTGGCCCATATCAGAATATACATTGCCTAAGTTGTTGTAAGCATCGGTATATCCGGCATAAATTGCCAATGCCTTTTTAAGTTCAACACTGGCAGTTTGCAGCATTTCCATCTTTTTCCCGCCATTTTCGCCTGATTCTGCATTGGCCATCAATGCACTGCCATAATTATAATGCGCCCGGGCACTGTTTGTTGAGCGGTTTACATCGGTTGCATATAGACTGAGATTGTCTTTCCAATCACGGTTGCGGCTTAAGGTTGTAACCGAATACACAATCAAAACAAAAAACAAAATGGCGGTAAATGCTTTGTTGCCGGCAAAAACCTGCTGAAAAGAATCATTTGTTTTTACATTTTTCAACAACAATACTAAAAGTGAACCAGTAACAATAGCAAATCCAAAAGATGGGGTAAAAAGAAACCTTTCGGCAAAAGTAGCCCCAATGTAAAACACTATGTTTGAAACCGTTGCCAAAGTAAGGAAATAAAAAAGAACACCAAAAAAAATAAGTTTGTTCCGCTTGTAAGTAACTGCGAGTATTGCAAGTGCCCCAAAAATAACAATCAAGGCAAGCAAAAACTTGAAACTGACAATTCCAATAACAGGAATTTGGTTGTACGAATAATCGTGCGAAAGCCAGAATGGCACCACAAGTTTGGCTAAATAAAGGAATTGAAGGTAAAGCCCGGTTGCCGCGCGTGAAACAACATCATTTGTCGAAAGGATAGAATTGTTCAGTTCGGAAAAAACGCCACTATCAATTGGGTTTGGCATGGAATGTACAATCAGGTAGCGGGCTACCAGCCAAATCACGGTAATGACAGATAATGAAGCAATAAGCATCCATTGGCTTTTGTTGGAAGCCTTTGTAAACAGGGAAATCATGATTGGAATCACAAACAGGAACATGAGCGAGCTTTCTTTGGATAGAAGCGAAAGCACATAAAACACAAGTCCAAGAACCAAAGTGAGTATTGATTTTTCGCTTGTATTCCGCAATAAATAAAACATGGCAAGTATTCCAAACACAAAAGCAAGCAGATCATCACGGCCTTTTATATTGCCAACCACTTCGGTATGTATTGGATGTGTTACAAATAGTAAAGTAACTGTTAGCGCGAAAATGTTGTGTTTTTCACCAAACAATTTCCTCATCAGCAGAAAAACTATAAAAGATGTAAGCGAAAAAAACAACATATTTACAGCATGGCTGACAGCGGGATTCATGCCAAAAACACCATATTCTATAGCATACGTTACCATTGGAACAGGACGGTACAATCCATCGTTGAACCCGCCCATGCCATTGAAAAAATTGGTGGAAACAAGCTTTGGTATGCCCGAAAAACCATTTTGCACATACGAGTTGTTTACAATAACACAATAATCGTCGAGACAATATTTATTTGGAATGGTGTTGACATACAACACAATAGCCAATATAGCCGGTATCAAGGCAATCATCCATTCAGGGTATTTCTTAACAGCTTTCTTCATCCTGATAAATTTCTAATTAAAGTTTGGGACAACCACATTCGCATTTTTTCGCCATTTTTCCAAAAGAGCAGGGTCAATACTATAACCCAGGGTTTGTGCTTTGGAGCCAAATTCATACGCTTTCGCAAAATCCTGCCTAATATCATACACAAGCGCACTGATATAATATGCACCGGCATAATCTCTATCCAACTCAATCGTTTTGTTGCAATAGTATAATGAACTGTCGTACACTTGCTGTTTATAATAAGCAACCGCCAGGTTATAATTCCCATTTTTGTTTTCGGGCCTGTATTTTAGAAAGTACCTAAAGTCGGAAATCCCTTTACGGACTTGGTTTAAATTATCGGTGTAAATTATTCCGCGGTCGAGGTAGGAATCGTAGCTTTGGGGATTGATGCGGATGGTTGTTGTAAATTCCTTTACGGCTTCCTCATACATGCCCAAATGGCGAAAAGCCGTTCCCTTGTTAATATACAGTTTATAATGAGTCGAGTCAATCGCTAATCCTTTGTCGCAATCGGCAATTACTTTGTCATAATTTTTATATTGGATGTTCATATAACTACGGTTTACATAAGCAGCCAGGCATTTAGGGTTTTTGTCCATTACATCTGTCCAGAGTGAAACACTATCGGCCCAAACCTTAGTCCGGTTCATGGTAATTATCACAAAAAGGATTAACACCCCAATCCAAAAATAATTCAAAAGGCTTCTGTTTCCTGTTGTTTTAAGCTGCTCGCGAAAACGCTTGAAC
>CAJAXK010000206.1 GCA_903946925.1 uncultured Bacteroidales bacterium
AGGCGGTCAAACAACTTTGTGTTTTGTTAAACCAAACGGAACCCTGTTTCCCAAATACAAATCTGATGTTGATTTACGAAACAGTCGCAGTTTAGTTTGCGATAGTCTTGGAGGTCTGATATTGGTAAACCGCGACAGCACCGATGAAGGCGAAGCAGAAATAATGCTGCTATAAAAGCCCTGTCATCCCACTGTTAATAAAATAACCCAAGCATTTTTATAACCCGGTAGTAGGCAACAACTATCGGGTTTTTGCTTTTTACCAGCATTTATGCTCAACCCAACTACCAGCGGGACTGAATATTGGTAGAAGAATAAGTTACCTCATTGACCAAAGTCCCGTAGGGACGATATATTTTATTGCCCGAGGTTTGTCAATTTCGTTCGCATCTTTAATCCGAATTGGAAAATTTGTTTCGTAAGCTTCAATTAAATAAAAATTAGTCCAAAATCTTACACATAATTTTTTCACACGAATAGTATAATATTGCAATAGTTGGAAATTGCGTATTCTATATACTAATGTTATTCAATACTTTACAATTATTTGTGACGTTATAAATTGTACCGGTAACAAATGTCCACCCTATTTGATATAATTGCCCACCGCCAAGGATGAACGATGAATATACTTTTACGCTGCAATAAAAACCAAAAAAAGCCGACCATACTTTACTGCTAAATAAGGTATGATCGGTTGAAAAAAAATCTAATTAATCAAACACTAACCAAACATTAGCAAAAAGTTTTATGAGAAAACTAAATCTACTGCTGGTACTTATGCTGCTCACAGTTATGCAGGTACTGGCACAACGCACCATCACGGGTAAAGTAACCAGTATGGATGACGGAAAAGGTATTCCGGGCGTTTCAGTTATTATTAAAGGGACAACCTTGGGTGCTCTCACCGATATTGATGGGAAATACAGCCTAAATGTGCCCAAGGATGCCACAATGTTGATTTTTTCATTCGTGGGAATGACAAAGCAGGAACTGCCTATCACTGCTTCCAATCTATTGGATGTGGTTATGAAAAGCGAAGCCGTTGACGTTGAAGGTGTTGTAGTTGTAGGTTACGGGGTAATGCGTAAGAGCGATGTTACCGGAAGCGTTGGAAAAGTTAATCCTGCCGACCTGAAAAAAGTAACAACCATCGATGCTGCTAAAGCGCTTCAGGGCCGCGTTGCCGGTGTAAACGTAATGTCAAATTCGGGAAATCCAGGCGCAGGCACAAAAGTCAGGATACGTGGTATCGGTACCATCAATAACTCCGATCCTTTGTATGTTGTTGATGGTTTTCCAATGGGTGACATAAGCCACATTGCGCCCAACGATGTTGAGAGTATGGAAGTTTTAAAAGACGCTTCCGCAACTGCAATTTATGGCTCGCGCGGTGCAAACGGTGTAATTTTAGTAAAAACCCGTTCAGGTTCAAAAGGAAGCAAGTTCGAGGTTCAGGCTAATGTTCAGACAGGTTTTTCGGAAGTAACAAAAAAACTGAAGCTTGCTGATGCCACCGAATTTGCAAACGCACGCAAAGCCATTGGCACAAATGATGATATTATAGATTTTGTCCTTGAACAGCAGGAAGCTGGCAATTACATCGAAGGGACCGATTGGCAAAAAGAAATATACCGTCAGGGCGTAGCTACCAAATATAATGTTAGTATCCTGGGCAACTCCGAAACTTACTCCTACGATCAGGGATTTACGTATGCTACCGAAACCGGCACGGTTAAAGGTACACACATCAACAAACTGATGTTCCACTCGAACAACAATTTGACTTTGACCAAAAAAATCAAAATGGGCCTGAATTTCAACTATGTACACTACGAAAAGCCAGGCGATAGGAGCGATTTTTATGGTGGTACAATTCCTGGCGCGTTACGTTCGGACCCTATTTCGGCTGCATGGGACGACTATACAAATTTTTATGGCGAAATTTACTATTCGCAAGCTATCGTAAACCCGGCATTGTCAATCTATCTGGCCGGAAAAGAAAAATATTTGGGTAACCGTGCGATGGGCAACTTTTATCTCCAGATTGACGACATCCTTACTCCTGGCCTTTCATTCAGATCCCAATTTGGGACTCAAATGGATTTTGATGATCAGAAATCGTACAGCCCACAGTATTACATTACCCCTACCCAGAAAATTGATGAATCAAGCCTCTACCAAAAACGTGCTTATGGCTTAAATTGGGTGAACACAAATTATTTTTCATACAATAAAACTGTAAACAAATTAAACATCAATGCAACATTGGGTATGGAACTACAGGCCAGCAAATGGTCGGATGTGTGGGCAACCGGATACGATGTTCCTGAAAATACAAATTTGCAATACCTTGGTGC
>CAJAXK010000207.1 GCA_903946925.1 uncultured Bacteroidales bacterium
CACCAGAATCTTCAATGCTGAATTTTTTGAAATGGAACATCTTTTAGGCACATAAAGCATTAGTTACAAATCCGCAATCCGCAATCCGCAATCGTAAATGGCTATTGGTTATTGGGTTAGTGGTTATTGTCTCCAATCTCCAATCCGCAATCCGCAATCCCCAATCTCCAACCCCAATTTTTCTTTTCTTCTACAAATATAGCTCTATCAACCCTTCCGGCGCATCAATACTTATGGTTTTTGTTTTGTGGTCGATATGTTTAACAATTTCTTCTACAATAGGCACTAAAATTTCTTTGCCGTTTAAATCAATTGAAAGCAGGAACTGTTGCGGCATTTCAATTATTTTATTTACAAACCCGGTATTTCCATAGTTCGCATCAATAACCGAGTAGCCTTCAATATTTTGCGAATATAGTTTTGAACCTTTTTGTTTTGGCAATATTGCAAGCGGAATGTAAATTTCACAACCGGCATACAGGGATGCATCTTCAGAAGTTTCGATATCCATCAACTTTACCAGAGCTTGATTTTTAGGTCTGGGTTGGAGAAGTTCAATAAAAAAAGGAACCAGGTTCTCATTTATCTTGAGGAACACTGATTCCATTTTTTTTATCCGCGAAAGAATTTCAGTATCTAGCTGAAACACCAATTCGCCTTTTGATCCGAAAGTCCTGACGACTTTTCCCAATAGGAAAAGTTCATCTTGTTTCATAATGTAGTTTGCTTATTCTTCGGTAGCAGGTGTTTCTTCGGCAGTTTCTTCAGTTTCTGTAGCTTCATCAGTAACTCCGGCTGCTTTTTTAGCTTCGGCTGCTAATTTCTTGGCCAATGCATCGGCTTTAGCCTGATTTACTTTTGCTTCGGCTTCCAAACGTTTTTTGTCTTCCTTTTTCGCTTTTAAACCGATTTCATTTTTAGCACTTTCAATCTTTGTGGTTTTTGCGGTCTTCCATTCTTCGAATTTCGCCTGTGCTTGCTCCTCGTTCATTGCGCCTTTGTCAACGCCTTTCAGCAAGTGGTACATATAAGCCACACCCGTATATCTCAGTATAGCTTCAACAGTTTCTGTTGGCTCGGCACCGGTTTTTACCCAATAAAGTGCGCGGTCGAAATCAAGTTGGATATCGGCTGGCCTTGTTATAGGGTTGTAAGTGCCAATTTTTTCAATAAAACGTCCGTCACGTGGTGCACGACCATCTGCAATCACGATATGGAAATAGGCCTGGCCTTTTTTCCCAAATCGCTGTAATCTCATCTTTGTTGCCATTTTTAATTCGTTTTTTTTAGTAATTAATTGTTAAAACCTTTAATGATAAGTAATTATGCATATCATTGGGTTTTTCTTTTCAGGGCGCAAATATAAAGCTATTTTTTGATTTTCAAAGCTATGAAAATCAGTTTTTCAGAAATCTAAGAAATGTTTTATTTTGTAACAATTGTATGTTGACGGGTGTGGCGTTGAACCTTATAAAACCTTCTAACCCTAGGCACAAGCGTTACAATTAATATCAACACACCAAAAAGGCCAACATAGCCCTGCAAGTCCGATACTGCACCAATCGTCAGGAATTGTATGTTTATCCAGATTATCAGCATTATTGCTGTATAAAGCGTGTATGTCCATGCCCAATAATAACCCGAATAAACATTAAAAATATTCATCAGTGGCCATTTTGGCTTGAAAAGCAATGGATAAATCATCATAAACGGTAATAGTCCGAGTAGTAAAAATAAAACCAAGCCGGGTATCATAAAGTTATTAAAAACACTTTTTTGTAAATATTTCAGTTCTAATTGTAAGCTGCTGCCCGAAGGGTCGGTAATCAAACTTATTCCACCGTAAAGGGCGGCAACAGATTCCATTGCAACTAAAAATACTAAAAAATAAATTTCCGGTTTTCTGCTTCTTGATATCATGTTCTTGTATTTTTATTTAGTTCTACAAGCTTTTCTACAGGTTTGTTTAAGCTTAATGTTAATAACAATTTATTATAGGATTTATCTTTAGTAATCTGTTGAAATACAATAGCCCATTTGTTGCAATGCCATTAAAATTAGGTTAATAGTGCCAAAGTATTTTATATTATTCCTTCTGAAACGAAACAATGTTAGGCAATAACTTGAGCAATTCTAACAGATTAACCTTAATATAACAGCAATTTAATCGAATTGTTGTATTTTTTGCAAATGTATAACTTTTATATGAAATGGATCGTTGCAGGTTTAGAATTCGGGATCTTTAACAAACTATTCTTCATTATGCTAACTTTTAAATTGTTCATTTTTTATTTAAAATCGCTTATTTGCTACTTCAGACAAAACAAAACAAGGCAATAAATCATAGACTTATTACCTTGGTAATGAATGAATAATGCTTAAAATTACGGTTCCCTTTTCGAAATGAAATCGGTTGCATTTGAATTTATAAAGATAATGTCTGTTTCATCCACATTGCCATCGCCATTTACATCGTTTGCGTTATAGCCGGTAATAAAAGCTGCTGCATCGTTATCCACAGCAACCAAATCCAAAGCATCCACAACACCATCCTGGTTTACATCGCCACCAAAAATTGCAAAATGCCCGTCAGGCATTTGTTTAAGATTGTCATTGTATGCTTTTGATGGCAAATCGAATGAATACCCAATAGTGGATGCGCTAAAAGCTACAGGCGAAGCAGAGGTAGTTGTAATACTGTTTCGGTGCCGGATGCTGATGTAATAGGAGCCTGAAAATGAATTCGGTATGGTAATGCTTGCAAGTCCTGTTGTTCCGAGATCAACATTTGATGCAGTATGTTCGATGATGCTGTAATTTGCTGAATTACGCAATTCAACCGTAATTTGATCGGAAATGCCCACACCATATTGAGGTCCGGAACCATTATTCGCTTGGTGCATAGTGCCGCTTCCTGAATAAATGCCCTCCAGAAATACTGTGAGGTTAAGAGTTTTGCTGGCACCCACGATATTTATGTTATAATCTTCCGTTTCGCCAAAACTATAAGCAGAGCAAGGATCTATAGTGCTTTTGTTAAACACTTCGCGAACCCGTATCATAGTCGTACCTGTAACAGCACCTAAGGGAACTGTAAATGGAATTGTACCTGTAAGCGGTGCTGCCCCCGAAATCAAAATGGTGCCAAGTTTTTCAGTGGTTTCGAATATTCCGTTCTGATTAAAGTCAATCCAAGCAGCAATATAATTACTTTCAGGGTATGTTCCAGGGCTTACAGTCAAAGTATGGGCCGTACCAGGGATTAAATCTGTTGTTAAACCGTTAAAATAGGTGTAGAAAGGGCTGGAGGAAGCAACTGTGGCATTGTTGATGCTTCCTAGTTGAACAAGGGAGATATAGTCTCCATAGATAGTTCCGGAAGAGTAAGCAGGTATGCAATAAGCTGATATATATGCATTTATATAGTTTGCCTTAAGCATAGTATCAGCCCCAAAGGCATTAGCTACTATAAGGGTTGCAGTGTATAATCCTGAAGCATTAAACTGAACCTGTGGGTTTTGCGAGTTTGCATTTGTGCCACCCGCATAAGTTACTGTGTTAGGGCTGAAAGTCCAGGTCCATGAAGTCGGCACATCGGTTGACTGATCTGTAAAGTTAACCGTTTGGTTCACCACAGGAAACACGGAAGATGCCGTGAATTCTGCAACTGGGGGATTGGTAAGGCATGTTATGGCAGCAGCCCATCCAGATTTAACCAGTGAATTGTCAGATGTAAATTGAAATGTTAGTGCCCCCGAAGGATTGCTGGCACTTATGATTCCCGGACTTGTTGTGCCGGTGTAGATGCCCACTAATGGTGCTGAAATATTGGTTCCATTATAAATGTACATATAATCAAATGAGGATTCAGTATTAAAAGAACTAAAGGTTGCCCTGATCATAGCTCCTGCAGTTCCGGGTAAAAATGTTAAGGTATAGTCCTCGTTATCACCATAATCTCCTGAAGAGCCTCCTGAATCATAAAAATTGCCTGCGCAAGTTGTAATAGTTCCATTGGCCATGTTAAAAACAGGTGGGACAACAGTAATATAAGCTGTTTTTGTTTTGGTATCGGAGACCCCCGGTTTGGTAACAGTTAACGTTACTTCATAATTGCCAGAAACCGAATAGAATATTGGTGGAGGTGTCTGACCAGTGAATGAAGATGGTATTCCTCCAGGGAAATCCCATTCCCATGTTACCGGACTACAGGATGAATTATCTGTAAACGTTGCACTGTTTCCTTCAAATATGGTGGTTGAACTGGCAGAAAAATCAGCAATTACATCCTTTACACCGATATAGTTTGGAATTGTTTTCGAGTTTGTAATTGTTCCATCCGAAACTGTAAGCGATACATCATATATGCCTGTTGCAGCATAAGTAATTGGCGGTGGGGTTTGACCTGTAAAAGATGAAGGTGTCCCACCTGGAAAACTCCATATCCATGATGTGCCAACTAATGTTAAATTCGTGAAAGTTACTGAATTACCTGTGCAAACTGTTGTTGGGGAAGCTGAAAAATTTGCCACAGGTGTTATATATTCTTGTGTGGCTTGTAAAGCCTGGTAAGCATTTAGCCGGCCAGAGCCAAGTTTTCCTGTATATGTGGGATTTAATCCATTGATATTATCTGTTGTTGTGGTCAAGATATTTTTGAGTTCTGCCGGGCTTAAGGATCCTGGTGCAAGTGAAAGGATAAGAGCAGCTACACCTGATGCATGTGGACAGGCCATGGATGTTCCCTGATAGAATCCGTAAGTATTTCCCGGCAGAGTGCTTAGAACACCTCTTTCCGTAACGGCATCTGTCTCGCCGCCAGGAGCCGAAATGTCAACCCAAGTGTCATAATTTGAATACCATGCTTTCAAGTCCTGGTTTCCGGTAGCAGCAACTGAAAAGCAACTACTGTAACAAGCAGGATACCACAATCCTGGTGAATCGCTGTTGCCAGCAGCAAAAATGGTGATACCACCAGATAAAACTGTACCTCCACCATGCATATTGAAGTAATCAATAGCATCCAGCACAGCCTGTTCATAGGCCTCCACCACTGTGTAACCCCAACTATTCTGTGATATAGCAGCTCCATTGTCCGCAGCCCAGATAGGGGCATTTTCAAAACCCCCACTTGATGATGAAGTAAATACCTGACACGACATTAACCTTACACCATCCCCAATCCCTGAACCTCCGGCAACACCACTAACGCCAAATGCGTTATTTGTATTGGCGGCAACCGTGCCTGCAACATGGGTGCCATGATCATCAGGGGTAACAACAGAGGAGTTAGTCACAAAATTATATCCAATGCCCGGCCACATATTGGCAGCAAGATCTGAATGGGTATAATCAATGCCTCCATCTACAATCGCAACAATTACATCGCTGTTTCCCCTGATAATATCCCAGGCTTCCGGCAGGTCAATGTCAGCATCAACAGTTCCACCTTGCTGGCCGGTATTGTTATAATGCCATTGCTCATTATACCTTGGATCGTTAGGTACATAATTTACAGCACGATTTACTGCGTTGAGGGCAAAGGACTGAAGCGGATTTATATCAGCCGCCACAAGTTGTTTACGGTAAACTGGCTCTGATAACTGGATTTCACTTTGTGCCGAATAAGATTGAACCATACTCCTGATATCAGTTCCTTTAGGTATGATAAGGTCGTACCATAAATGAAATTCCCACTGTCGGTGACGATCGTTGAATTGAGTGTTCTGTAAGACGACATCAAATGTTTTCTTTACCTGAACAACCCCATATTGCTGGTTTAAAAGATCAACGGCAGCAATCCCGAAACGGGCTGTTCCATCAGGATTGGATGCAATTATAGTGTTATCCAGATGGTTTTCAAGTGTTTTACTGAACTTAATGCGTATTATCCCTTGTTCAAAAGCTTGATCAGGGATTGAGTAAAGATTTATCAGAGGACGATCGCCTTTGACAACAGTTCTTTTGAGAGGGTCATTTGCTGCAAATATATAATTCAGAAAAGTTCCAGCAATAAAAAAAGCAATAATAAGGAAACCTTTGTTAAAACAGTAGGAGTAGTTTTTTCTCATTTTATTGAATTTTGAGGGTTGAATAATAATTATTGACTGGAAAGGGTGGTAACTTCTGATAGATAGCTATCTTAGTATATTTAGTAAATACAAAAATAGTTGTTTATATGTAGCTTTCGACATTTATGCGA
>CAJAXK010000208.1 GCA_903946925.1 uncultured Bacteroidales bacterium
CGAAAATAATATCAATATCAATAATGCAATATGGGTTTGGGCCTTTTTCAATTGTGCGGTATTACTGTTTTTATTGAATAAGCAAAGATAATAGTAAGCTTGTAATGATTGATAATTATTTATTCCCAATTAGAAAGCAACAAAGGTTTTCAGGATTAACATAAAACCTTTTGATGTGTTGGGGCGTGGATTAGGGCAAAGTTATTGGTATTTATAAGTTCTTTAAGGAATAGCATAACCTAAGAAGAAAAATGCATAGTGAATAGAGTGAATTCGGAATTGGTAAGCGGCATTACCGATAGTTGGGGCTGTTTTATGAGGGCAATATTCTGTAGTTCGGGGTGTGTTTTTATTTGGGTGAGGGTGATTGGTTGGGCAAAGGTGTATACAGGTTCGAATGTTACTGAAACCCAGCGGGTATCGGAAGTTGTTGGATCCTGATGTGATTCCCTGATCACTTTCATTAACTCCATGACTGCAAGTTGTTGTTGGCTGTGATAAAAAAGGACTTCGTCGTTTAGTTTCATTGCTTTAAAGTTGTAGCATGCCTGTGGGCTGCGGACGGAATATATCTCAAAACTACCGTTGCGTACAATATCGGACCAGGAATTGCGAAAGGGTGCAAACTTTACAAGCTAATGGTTCATGGCTGTTTTAATTTCTTTATGTCCTCTTCTATCTCTTTCAGGCTTTGTTCTTTTTCTATTAGTTTTTGTGCGGTTTTATATTTTTCGTATTCGTTGTTTGATTTTTCCAAAGCTAGTTCGTGGCTGATTTTACCGGCATTGGAAAGCAGTTCGCGGCCATTTAATTGCAGGATGCTATCCAAACGGGCAATCCAATCGTGCATATACATGGGTGTTTGTTGTTGAGCCATGGTTTCGGCAAATGCCAGGTATTGCTCAACTAATAGGCCTAGTAGTTTTATTTCGTCTTCGGTGAGGTAATTTTTAGCGATGCTTACATCGGTTTTGGCAATTGCTTTACTGTTGCTTTTGGATAATGATGACATGCCAATTAAAGGCAATGATGCATCGGCCCGGCGATATACCAATTCGGCTGCTGTATTTTGCGAAATAGCCCAAAGCAATTTGTTTTGAACTACTTTAAAAAATTCGATTGTTTTTTCGGCCTTTGGGTCGTAATCGATGCTGGTGGTATAAATATCTTTGATTTTTTGATAGAAAAATTTCTCGGACAAGCGGATTTCGCGGATACGCTGTTGCAGTTCGTTGAAATAGTTCATCGAAGTGCCTGATTTGAAGCGTTCGTCGTTCAGGGCAAAGCCTTTTACAATGTATTCTTTAAGCCTTTGGGTAGCCCAGATGCGGAACTGGGTGCCTTGCTGCGATTTTACGCGATACCCTACCGAAATAATAACATCGAGGTTGTAATAATTGGTATCGTAGTTTTTGCCGTCGGGAGCAGTTGTTCGGAAATTCCGAACAACTGAAATTTCGATGAGTTCGCCTTCATCAAAAATGTTTTTAATATGCTCACTAATAGTGGCTTTCGATTTTTGAAAAAGTTCGCAAAGCTGCGCCTGTGTTAACCAAACAGTTTCATCTTCGAGACGAACATCAATTTTGATGCTACCTTCCGGATTTTGATAAATTAGTATTTCGCCTGTATTCATGTATCTCTGTTTAATTTTAAACCATTACTTTTCAGAATTATGAATTTGGTTTCTTTGCCCTTTAAGCTTTTCTCATAAAAGAAAACCCCAGGCCGGAAATAAGGCGCTAATCTTCCGGGGATGGCATTTTGCTGGATAAATCCTTC
>CAJAXK010000209.1 GCA_903946925.1 uncultured Bacteroidales bacterium
GGGGTAGGGTATGGGTACATCATGCAAAATGGAATGGTAATCCGTGGATCCCGAAACCCTAAATTAAAAGTCAAAATGTCCGGCCCTATCAACCGCAAACCTGTTAACTGGTTCAACCCTCAGATTAATGCATATATCCCCGACCTTGCCAATAAAATCGCTGCCATCAATGCGGATGCGGTTATCAATGAACTGAATGTGAGGATAAAATAGGTTGCTGTGTAATTCAAATTTGATACCTTCAGAGAGGCTATTGTTTCATCGGAGAAAATTCAAAACATATCGCTAAACCTTATGAATGTTAGCTACAGGGGTTCCTTTAAGTCCTTCTGCAACCAAATAAGCCAGAAAAACTGAGAATGCCTCAATATCTTGTCCAACGCTGGCTTTTTCAAGCGATTCCATATACCTTTTACGCTCTTCAACAGGAATTACAGTCCACGGATATCCACCCGAGGCAAGCATGGCATTCATTAAAAATCGTCCCATACGGCCATTGCCATCCATATATGGGTGGATATATACAAATATAAAATGTCCCAATACTGCCCTTACAGATGCTTCTGGCTCTGTTTGTAACAATTCAAAAAGTATCGGCATGGCATCTCTTACAGCTACTGTATTCAGAGGGACATGTTTTGATTGTCCAATAAATACCTGGTTGCTCCTATAACCGGCTAAATCGGAAGGCTTCAAAATATTAGCAATAACACTAGGTGCGAATAATTCTCTATACCAACCTGCATGGTCTTGATCGGCAACAACACCGGGATTATCATTGTTGAGTATCCGTTTTATACTTTCCCTTACCTTTTGAGTAGCCTGCCAATACCCCCTCGCTGCCATAGCATCCTTTTGTTTTTTGTCCCCTTCGTTTTTCTCCAAGTCCCACTCTCCGCTGCGAACACGTTCAATCAGTTCAGGGGATACCCTGTATTTCTCAATGGACAAGGAATGATATGCATCGGTCACATATATATCTTCAACAAGTTTCATGTAGGCCTCATGGTTTTGTGGCAGACCGGGAGCTTTCGGGAAATTCCGGATAACAACATCTCTCATTCCCTTCCACATCAATTTTATTCTGGTCGCATAAGGTGACGTCCCCCTCACATCGAATTGCATGGGCGAGGCACTTTCAAAAGGATCTGTCTCCCGGATCGCATAGCCTGCAGCCTGCATGGTTTTCACTATTTCATCAGCAATCTTATCCTGTCCGATATTTCGGAAAGCGCCTGCCAACCGTCCTGCAACAGTGCTGTGCCCTCCATCCAATAACAGCCCTAAAACATCTGATGAATCCCGGATCATGGCCAAGGCAGTCCTTGTATCTGTAGGGTTTCTGTTGAATGTGGCCGGTGAACAATGGATTAGGGAAGATGCTAACGACAACATTCGGATACCTTGGACAGCAATAATCTCAGCTGCAGTTGGTAGTGATGATTTCATTGTAAACAAAGATGTGCCAAATGGCAATGGGGTATTTCCATTTGGCCCGTCTGCCGATCGGATAATGAGTTGTTGCGGCACGGTCCAGTTACCTGAGTGGATTTGTAAAGACTGCTCAGCAGAAATGCAATACGAAACATTATAGCGATCTTTCAGGTATCCAGCACAAAATGGCCAATATGCAGCGTACCAGGATGTGCTGTCTCCTGCTTGTTCATCGGCAGGAACTGACAAATACCATCCCTTCATTACTTCGCGGATGAAGTTGTTTTTTAATAGACGTTCCCGATGCACACGGCTTAGATCCGCTGTTTTAATAGCAACAATTCCACTCTCCTGAAGCTGTTTAAGAACTTCCAAGGATTCTGCCAACTTTTCTCCTGGTGTTGCCATTTTTCTATATTCGATTAATGTGTAGAAATTCTATTATCGCGCTGTGCTGTAATTCTATTATCGTGCTGTACTTTAATTCTATTATTGTGCTGTGCTTTAATTCTATTATCGTGCAAAATTATACAATTTATGTTCTGCCTCCTGTTTTGCATAAAATATCCCATACACATCTTTGGGTATATCAATCTTTAAAATTCGAAAAAATAGGTCCTATTGATAAATCGTCATTTCTAATCCATTCATTATTAGAGTAAAACCTATATTTTGGAATTTAGTCTTTTTGTATTCTGTATTCCATGACCCCATTTTCCCTTTGTCCTTTCGCCAAAATTCAGTTGAGTGTACTTTTCGCCCATTAATCCCAAACCAATGGCCACAAACTACACCCGCCGGATCAACCTGTATATAAATGGCAAAGAAGTGGTAACCGATATCCGTTCCGTTACCTCCGAAATGCAAAAACTGGTCAACAAACAAAAAGACATGACCATCGGCTCAAAGCAATATGTTGCCGCAGGTGAACGGATCCGATTGCTTAAAGGGATTATTGCCGACCACAACGCCCAACTAAAGCAAACAGCCACCGGATGGGAAAGGCTGGTTCAGGTAACCAACAAACTTCAGGGAATGTTACAGGCCGTTGTTGTTGCCGGTGCTGCTTTTGTCGGCATTGTTGCCGCTGGTAAAAAAGCCGTTTCCATGTTTGCCGAATTTGATGATATGGTTGCCAATGTTGCCAGAACCACCGGCCTAACCAAACAGGAAATCTATGCAATTTCGGAATCACTCAAAAAAGTGGACACCCGGACCGCTCAGCTCGATTTGATGAACCTTGGAGTAATTGCCGGAAAGTTGGGTATTGCCAAAGAGGATGTTTTAGGATTCATCAAAGCCGCTGATAAACTGAATGTCGCTTTTTCCGGTGCCCTGGGACCCGATACCGAAGAAGCAGTAAACCAAATTGGTAAACTGGTTTCCGTTTTCAAGATTAATGAAAAATTTAATATTGAAACCGCAATGCTCAAAATAGGCTCTGCCCTAACCACCTTGGGAAA
>CAJAXK010000210.1 GCA_903946925.1 uncultured Bacteroidales bacterium
GTGGCCAATGATTTTATAAGCCGTATTTTCTTTCGGTTTTTTGCACCAGCAACTTCACCGTGGCAGGATCAATTAGGAATTTTTAACGCTAATGTAAAACTTGCGGTTTTCATGGTGTTGTTCGTGCAAATGTTCAGGTATGCTGCCGAACCTTTCTTTTTTTCATCATCCAACCGCGAGGATATGAAGAAAGTTTATGCAGATGTGATGAAATATTTTGTGGCATTTTGTGTTTTGATATTTCTAAGCATTGCCATGTACCCCGAGTTGTTCGCATTGTTATTAGGTAAAGAATTCAGGATAGGGATCGCAGTTTTGCCAATAATGTTAATAGCAAATATCCTTTTGGGCATAGTTTTCAATTTATCGATGTGGTACAAATTGTCGGGCAAAACAAAGTATGCACTTACAATTACTCTGCTCGGACTGTGTATAAACCTTGCCATAAATATTGTTTTTATGCCGGTATATGGCTATTTGGCTGCCGCTTGGGGGTATTTACTCAGTTATTTGGCAATGGTAATATTCAGCTATTACCTTAGCCGGAAATACTATCCAATACCTTATGAATGGAAAGTGATAATCATGTATTTCGCTGTAGGCATAGCACTTTATTTGTTAAGCGTTTATGTTGCCCCTCCAATGTTAATTGCCAGGATTGTACTAAACACAATGTATATTTTAGCATTTATACTTTTTGTTTTCAAAACTGAAAACATTGATATAAAGCGACTTATTAAACTAATGAAACGTACTTAATCAACTTAACCAAAAGAAATTCCCTGTATGAATATAAATGTAGTAAACCGTTCACGTTTTGCATTGCCCGAATATGCAACTATTCATTCTGCTGGCCTCGACCTAAGGGCGAACACAGATCAATCATTGGTAATAAAACCGCTTGAGCGACTACTTATCCCAACTGGACTATATATTGAATTGCCCGAAGGCTTCGAGGCCCAAGTCCGGCCCAGGAGCGGATTAGCCGCAAAGCATGGAATATCAATAGTTAATACACCGGGCACAATTGACCCGGATTATCGGGGCGAAATAAAAGTAATTCTTGTAAATCTTTCGGAAATACCCTTTACGCTCGAACCTGGCGAACGCATTGCACAAATGATAATTGCCCGTTTTGAACATATTACCTGGAATCAGGTTGAAACCTTGTCGGATACCGAAAGAGGGGAAGGCGGTTTTGGCCACACCGGTGTAAAATGATTCGTGAAGTAAACCCCTCAACCTCTCAACCCCTCAACCTCACAAATGAACAAACTAATCACTATAATACTTTTGTTGGCAATTTTGTTGCCCAATGTTGGTTTTGCGCAGAAACGCGAAAAAAAGAAAAAAAATAAGGCAGACGATACTTCTGGTATAGCGGCAAGCAACAGTGCCGAAATTACCAACCTTTTTATCGATGCCACCAAATACCGATTGCTTGGCGACTCAGAAAAGGCAATAAGCCAATACGAAACCATACTGGGTAAAAATCCGCAACATTCTGCTTCCATGTATGAGCTGGCCCAACTGTATTTTAAGGCAAATGATTTGTCGTCAGCATCGCGTTTCGCCGAACAGGCATCCGAAATAGAACCTGAAAATAAATGGTATAAATTGCTATTGGTAGAAATTTATGGCAAAGCGGGTAAAAAGAAAGAACTTCTTGAGACATGTGAAAAACTTGTGAATCAAGATCCTGGAAACCTTGATTATTTATATGAGCTTTCGAATGCCTACCTCATGAACGATGATGGCAACAATGCTATCAAAACTTATAATAGGATAGAAGAACTATTGGGTGTTACGGAAGAAATTTCCCTGCAAAAGCAAAAAATATTTTTGATTGAAAACAAAATGGATCAGGCTGCAGCCGAAATAAATAAGCTTATTGTTGAATTTCCCGATCAGAAAACAAGATACCTCTCAATATTGGCAGAAATGTACATGAAGGATGGAAAATACGATGAAGCAGCAAACTATTATCAGCAAATATTGGCCGAAGATCCTCAAAATGAGTTTATTCATATTACTTTAGCCGATTATTACAGGCAAAAGGGTGATAAAAAACGTTCGTTCGATGAGTTGAAAATTGGTTTTGCCAGCCCATCCCTTGATATTGATACAAAAATCAGGGTTTTGCTTTCCTATTTTACAGTTGATGAAATGTACAATCAAAATAAGGCCGATGTTTTTGAATTGGCCGAAATCCTTGTAAAAACACACCCAAACGATCCGAAATCCCATTCAATGTATGGCGATTTTCTTCTCGATGATAAAAAGTATGCCGAAGCCCGCGATGAATTCCGGAAAGTAATAGCTGTGGATAGCAGCCGTTACGCAGTTTGGGAAAGCCTGTTGAATGCCGAGTTGCAGTTAGCCGATTACAACGCACTACTAAACGAAAGCAAACGCGCTATCGAGTTATTCCCTTTGTTGCCGGTTCCATACTTGTTTAACGGAATCGCTTTGCTCGAAAACAAACAATATGATGAAGCGATAAAAAGTTTTAATATGGGGGTGAAATCTGTGAGTGGGAACAATATGTTGAAACTTCAGTTTTATACCTATTTGGGCGATGCCTACAACCGTGCGGGAAATTACCGCTTATCGGACGAAAGTTATGAAAAAGCACTAATAATCGATCCCGAAAATAGTTTTGTGCTCAATAATTACGCGTATTACCTTTCGTTGCGGAACGAAAATTTGGCAAAAGCAGAAACCATGTCGGCAAAAGCGGTTAAATTAGACCCCGAAAATGCAGCCAACATGGATACTTATGGTTGGGTACTTTATAAATTGGGCAGGTACAAGGAAGCAGCCGAATGGGTAGGTAAAGCGGTTGCTGCCACGCCAAAAACAGATCCCGATTTGATGGAACATTTGGGCGACATAAATTTTAAACTTGGTAATGCCGACAAAGCGGTGGAATTTTGGCAGGAAGCACTCAAAGCGGGGAAAGGTTCCGAATTTTTGGAGAAAAAAATTAAAGAAAGAAAATTGTATGAATAAATGGGCAGGCAAGTATTTGTGGCTTTGTGCGGTGTTTTTTGCAGCACTTAGCATTACGTCATGCACAGGAAGCCGAAAAGCGGTCAGGGAGCCTATAAAAGAGCAAGGGGCAGAATATCTGGTAAAGAAACTGAAGGAAAACGAATTGAAGTTCCACCAATTTTCTGCCAAGTTCAGTGCAACTTATACGGTCGATCAGAAAAAAACCAATGTTTCGGGCAATTTGCGAATTGCTTACGATAGTATTATCTGGATTGCAATTACACCGGCATTGGGTATCGAAGCCGTCCGTTTTATGCTCACCCCCGATTCAATAAAATATCTTAACCGGTTGAACAACACCTTTCTTGTTCAAAATTTCTCTTATGTTAATCAATTGCTCAACAAAACCCTCGATTACGATATGGCACAATCGTTTTTAATGGGCAATGATTTTTCGCTCTACGAATCCAATACTTTCAGGGCTTCGGTCGAAAACCAACAGTATAAGCTAATTACCGAAAACAGGCGGAAAATAAGGCGTAATGTACGCCGGAGCGATGACGATATAAGTATTCCGCTTCAAACTATTTGGCTCGACCCCGAAACATTTAAAATATCGAAAGTTTTGTTAAAGGAGGCCGAACGCGATAACCGGAAATTCATTGCTACTTACGAAGGTTTTGAAAATGTGGAAGGGAAAACGATCCCTTCGGTTCTCGATTTTAAAATTGAAACAGCGGAGAAGAAAGTAAGGATAAAAATTGAGTTTACTAAGATGCAACTGGATCAGGAACTTACATTTCCATTTAGGATTCCTGAAGGTTACAAGGAACTAAAGGATTTACAATCAGCGAAGTAATGAAAGGGAAATCCTCAGATAGAAACCGGTTTCATGTATTTTTCTATACTAGTATTGTTATATTTTTTATAGCGGTATGCATTACTATTAGTGCACAAAACGATAAAAACAAATTACAAAGCCGTAAGTCGAAACTTGAACAGGAAATATTGGAGTTGAATACAGAACTCGAAAAAACCAAACAAACCAAGTCGGCAAACCTGAACCAACTCGTACTTATTAACAAAAAAATAAACAAACGCGAAGAGCTGATCAATGCCATTGAGCAGGAAGTTGGCGGCATTGATAATCAGGTTAAAGCCCTGAGCGATACTATTTACAAGGTTTCGGTGAACCTTAAAACCCTTAAAGAAGAGTATGCGCGTATAATTTATTCCACCTACCGAAACCGTGGCGCCACCAACCGTTTGATGTTTATTTTTTCGTCGCGCAATTTTACCCAGGCATACAAAAGGCTGAAATACCTTCAGCAATATACCGAATACCGTAAAGCACAAGCAAAAGCCATCAACGAAACACAAATAGCTTTAGGGGCAAAAAAACTTGAATTCGAGATGCGAAAATCATCGAAGCTAACGCTTAAACATTCGCAAGAAAAGGAGAGGAATGTGTTGGCCAACGAAAAAAGTCTAAAGGACGACAAAATCAAAACCCTAAGCTCGCAGGAAAAAAAGCTGCTGTCGAAACTTCGTGCCAACGAAATAGCATTAAACAAACTGCAAATTGCAATTGAGGCAGTGGTAGCCGCCGAAATAAAGAAAGCGAACGAGGAAAAAGCACGTGCCCTGGCCGCTACTGCCGAGGCAAACCGCAAAGCGGCTGCCGAAATTGAACGCAAAGCCAAATTGAAAGCCGAGGCCGAGAAAAAAAGCAAGGCGAAAACAGATCCCAACGCAAAGCTACCCGAACCAGCCAAACCCGAACCAATTGCAAAAGTGGAAGAAACCCGCATACCTGTGGCAAAGCCTGCGCCTAAAGCCTCTAACAGCATGTCGTCAACGGCAGAAGAAGTGGCTTTAACGGGTGGTTTTGCAAGCAACAAAGGCCGTTTGCCATCGCCTTTGGACAAGGGAGCGCTTATTTTCTCTTTTGGCGAACATCCACATGCCGAATTCCAGAATATAAAAATCAAAAACAACGGTATCGACCTGCTTTCCACACCGGGTGCCCAGGCAAAAGTGGTTTTTGATGGCGAAGTATCGAGTGTAATATTTATTGCAAACCTCAACTATGTTGTAATTGTAAGGCATGGCGATTACTTGACAGTTTATTCCAACCTTCAGGATGTTAGCGTTAAAAAAGGCGATAAAGTTAAAACAAGACAGGTGTTGGGCACTGTTTTCACCGAACAAGGCGAATCGAAATCGAGGCTGCATTTTGAGTTATGGCAAGGCACTATTGTGCTAAACCCTGCAAACTGGGTGAAGATTTAGAGAGTATTAATCACTTGTTGGGTAAGGGTAAATGCGATGTGCGATTATTATTCGCTGAAATTTAATCGTAAGCTTTGGCAGGCAGTTTGGCACTTAAGGTAAAAAATCACTATTAGTGAGTCCACTCCGAAAACCCCAAAAAAAGAAAACCACAGAGGCTCAGAGGACACAGAGGCACACAGAGTGTTGTTAATTAGCACCATAAGCTTTGTGAACTTAGCGAAGCGTTATCACGAACTCCTTTACAATAAGCGTAACTAATCAGTTTCATTTATAATTGGCAATAGTGTTCAGAGCAAACAACACATTCTGTCCATTTTTAATGGCAGTATCAATAATGGATCTCAGTATGGCAAAATTTTCAGCAGCATATAATATTTTAAACTGTCCGGA
>CAJAXK010000211.1 GCA_903946925.1 uncultured Bacteroidales bacterium
AAATACAGTAAAGGTTCGTTTACTGTTGACATTACAACTTCCAGAAATGAGAACCGGAACCAAGTTGTTTTATCAAGCGAAACCAAGGATATGGAAATCCGATATTCCATTGATGGCAGCGATCCAGTCACAAATTCCAATTTATATGATAAACCATTCGATTTGTCGAAACCAGCAAACGTTAAAGCAGCACTTTTCAAAAAAGGTAAAATGGCGGGAAGCATCAACCAGCGCGGAATATCGGTTAACAAAGCATCGGGCAAACCGGTTACAATCCTGAAACCCTATTCATTCAAATATCCGGGCACTGGCGATCAGGCAATGACCGATGGCCTCACCGGCACAAATTCTTACAAAGCAGGTTGGCAAGGTTACGAAGGTTGCGACATGGAATTTATGGTTGATTTACTGAAAACAACCATGGTTTCGTCGGTAAAACTAAATTTCGTGAAAAATCCCAGCGATTGGGTTTTATTCCCTTATGAGGTAATATTCGCATTATCAAAGGATGGGAAAACCTGGGAAAACCTGCCTCCAACCCAATTTGATGCTAACTCGCCCAGCAACAGGCAAATAAAAGCAGCCGAAAACAAAATCCCTGAAACTCAGGCAAGATACATTAAAGTTATAGGTATAAGTCCAAAAACACTTCCCGAATGGCACGATTACAAAGGCGAGCCTTGCTGGATTTTTGCTGATGAACTGATAGTGGATTAAGCTTAAATTCAGCCCTGTGGAAATGGGCGTAGCATTAGGGATGACTTGTACAAAACAATTGTTTACAGTTGTTCCCTTAGTTCTAGCAAAAACCGTTTCATCCTTAACAGGGAATTTAATACATCCTGTTCCGGCGACTTAGTAGCAGCCCTTTTTTCGCGAAGTTGAAGTTTTGCCCCCTCAAGGGTATATCCTTTTTCCTTTATCAGATGAAATATGGAGTGAAAATTATCCACATCGTTTTGGGTGAAGAGCCGGTTCCCTTTTTTATTGCGATGAGGTTTTATAATATCAAATTCCTTTTCATAAAACCGTATCAGCGAAGTATTTACTTTAAACATATCAGCAACTTCGCCAATCCGATAATATAATTTTCCAATAGGTTGTGTACGGAGGGCCATGGGGTTAAAGAAAGATTTTTAATCTAAAGTTTGCGATGGTTTCGACGACATTTCAATCATGGCCTGGTATTCGGCTGGGGTAATATCATTGAAGAAGAAATAGATTGGATTCATTGGAACGCCGGCTTTGTGAACCTCATAATGCAAATGGGGCGCGGTCGATTTTCCTGTGTTTCCCATTAAACCTATAATTTCGCCCCGTTTTACGCGCTGTCCTATCTTTACCTTAATTCTCGAAAGGTGAGCATAAACGGTTTCGTAACTGTAGCCGTGGTTAATTATGATTTTATTCCCATAACCACCGCTGTTATATTCGGCTTCCGACACAACTCCATCGCCTGTTGCATAGATGGGTGATCCTACCGCTGCAGTAAAATCAATCCCTTCGTGAAATTTGGTAACTTTATAAAAGGGGTCGGTACGATAGCCAAACAAAGAACCGATCCTCCGTAAATCGTGAAAATCAACGGGTTGTATAGCTGGAATGCTTGCAATAAGTTTTTCCTTATTTTTTGCAAGCTTAAAAACATCATCGTAGGATTTACTCTGAACTACCAATTGACTTGTAATTTCGTCCAAACGCTTGGCTGTATTTACTATAATCTTCGAGTTGGCAAGGCCTTCAAGATGTTCATATCGGTCAACACCGCCAAACCCCGCCTTACGCACTTCAGAAGGAACAGGTTCTGCCTCAAAAATCACACGGTAAATATTGTCGTCCCTATCCTGAACATCGGCAAGTACTTTCTGGACCTTGTCGAGGCGGTCGTTCATAATCTTATATTGCAATTTATATTGCTCAAGTTCGTTAAGCAGCACTTTTTCGCGCGGCGACCGCATAAAGTTATAAGCAAGAACGATAACCACAACGCCAAATACCAGTCCGAAAGCCATTGAAGAAGCAATACGCTTAATGCGCTCCTTCATGGTAACTTGTACCTTCTCAATTTTGAGTGAGTTGGTATTAAACTGGTATCTTATTTTTGCCATCTATTTTAAGGGATTAGGGTGTTAGGGTTTAAGAGTTCAACCGCTTCGCTGTTTAATGGTTCAATCGCTTCGCTGTTCAATGGTTCATTCGCTTCGCTGTTCAATGGTTTAATAGCTGGCCACTGAGCTTGTCGAAGTGCGCTGTTCAATGTTCAATCCTTTGGCGTTCATTGGTTCAAATATTGAGTCCACTCCGAAAAGTCTATTGAAAATTAATTTTACCGCAGAGGTCCGAAGATTTTCACAAAGATATATTTATCAGCACTTTACCTTTGTGGATCTTTGTGGTTTCTTTGCGTTCTTTGCGGTTTATTATGTTTTTAATGGTTTTTTAATGGGTGAACGACTTTTCGGAGGAAACTCAATATTTAATTTCCATTAACGATTAGCTATTTTCCATTAACCATTTTCAATTAACAATTTTCCATTAACCATTAACCAATTTTCATTAACTAACAACCATTTTCCATTAACTATTCCCCATTAACCATTCTCTAGCAACCATTTTCCATTAACTATTCTCCATTAACTATTACCAAAAACCATTTTCCATTAACTACTTTCAATCCCATAAGCGCAAAAATAATTATTTAACTTAAATTTGCAGCCATTTGGTTTGTGAACAATTGTTAAAAGCCTTCCAATCTTGGCATTTGCCTTTAAATCCTAACTTTTAAACAACTAAAGTACAACTAAATACAAAGCCAGTATCCATAATAATTAAAAGCCATAAAATACTTCAATGATGACCAGTGCCGAAATACGCCGTACTTTCCTGAATTTCTTTGCTTCCAAACAGCACCAATTGGTACCCTCAGCTCCAATGGTGGTAAAAAACGACCCCACATTAATGTTTACCAATGCTGGGATGAACCAGTTCAAGGATTGGTTTCTTGGCAACGAACCGCCAAAATGGCCGAGGGTTGCCGATTCGCAAAAATGCCTGCGTGTTTCAGGAAAACATAACGACCTTGAGGAAGTTGGCCACGACACCTATCACCATACCATGTTCGAAATGCTGGGCAACTGGTCGTTTGGCGATTATTTTAAAGAAGAAGCCATTGCCTGGGCATGGGAACTTCTCACCGAAGTGTACAAAATTGATAAAGATAAACTTTATGTAACCATTTTTGGTGGCGATGCTGCCGATAATATGGCCGAAGATGTTGAAGCCCTCGAAATCTGGAAGAAATACATTGCTGAAGACCGAATCCTTCGTGGCTCAAAAAAGGATAATTTTTGGGAAATGGGCGATACCGGCCCTTGTGGCCCTTGTTCTGAAATCCATGTGGATATTCGTGACGAATCCGAAAAAGCTAAAATTTCAGGCGATAAACTAGTAAACAACGACCATCCTCAGGTTATCGAAATATGGAACAACGTTTTTATTCAATACAACCGGCAGGCTAATGGCTCCTTGGTTCCACTACCTGCGAAACATGTTGATACTGGCATGGGCTTCGAGCGCTTGTGCATGGTTCTGCAAGGTACCCAAAGCAATTACGATACTGATGTTTTCACGCCTTTGCTTTCCGAAATTGCCAAGATTACTGGCATCGCTTACGGCAGCAACCATAAAAGCGATGTGGCCATGCGCGTTATTGCCGACCACCTCAGGGCTGTTGCCTTTGCCATTGCCGACGGTCAGTTGCCTTCCAATGTAAAAGCAGGATATGTTATCCGCCGAATTCTCCGCCGTGCAGTCCGTTATGCTTATTCGTTCCTGAACATGCGCGAACCTTTGATGTATAAACTGGTGTCGGTTTTGGAAAAGCAAATGGGCGATTCTTTCCCCGAACTTACACGTAACCTGCAACTTATACAAAGGGTAATTACCGAGGAGGAATCTTCATTCCTTCGCACACTGGCAACAGGCATCGTAAAATTTAATCAATATATTGCCTCACATCCCGATCAGAAAGTGATAAATGGCGAATTTGCATTCGAGATGTACGATACTTTCGGTTTCCCGATTGACCTTACCCAATTGATGAGCCGTGAGTTGGGCTGGGATGTGGACATGGAAAACTTCGGGTTGAAGCTTGAAGAGCAGAAAAACCGTTCGCGCCGTGATGCTACTGTTTCCACCGATGATTGGCACGAACTGGAAGCCTCGGAAACTACTGAATTTATGGCTTATGATGCTACTGAGGCCGATGTGAAAATTACACGTTTTCGTAAAATAACAGCCAAAGGAAAGGAAGTTTACCAGTTAGTTTTCGACCGCACTCCGTTTTATGCCGAAAGTGGTGGTCAAACCGGCGATACCGGAATTCTGTCATCAGCAAACGAAAATATTAGAGTAATCGATACGCGCAAGGAAAACAACCTTATTGTGCATTTGGTCGAGAACTTGCCCGAAAACCCTACTGCTATTTTTAGGGCAGTTGTTGATATAGAAAGGCGGACAGCCACGGCTAATAACCACTCAGCCACTCACTTGTTGCATTATTCGCTTCGCAAAGTTTTGGGAACACACGTCGAACAGAAAGGCTCGTTCGTTGGTCCTGATTACCTTCGGTTCGATTTTTCGCATTTCCAAAAGCTTACTGAAGAAGAACTAACCACCATCGAAAAAATGACAAATAGCCTTGTCCGCGAAAATGCCATTTTAGACGAGCATCGGGCAGTAAGCATGGAACAAGCTGTTGATATGGGCGCTTTGGCCTTTTTTGGCGAAAAATATGGCGATAAAGTAAGGGTAATCCGTTATGGGAATTCAGTCGAGCTTTGTGGTGGAACCCATGTAAAAGCGACCGGTCAAATAGGTTTGGTAAAAATTACCAGCGAAGGTGCCATTGCCTCGGGTATTCGCAGGATCGAAGCTATTTCTGCTGCCAAAGCAGAGGAATATGTATTTAATCAGGAAGCCATTGTATCAAACCTAAAAGCTTTAGTTAAAAGTCCCACCGAACCACTGAAAGCTGTTCAACAGTTAATGGATCAAAATGCCGAAATGCGTAAGCAACTCGAAGCACTTAACCTTGAAAAGGCACTCAAACTGAAAGATGAACTTGTTACCAAAGTTGAGTTAATAAATGGTATCAATTACCTGTCAGTGAGGATAAATGCAGATGCTAACTCGGCCAAGGATATTGCTTTTGCAATGCGTGCCAAGTTCGAAAACCTGTTTTTAGTGTTGGGATCCGAAAATGAAGGCAAAGCAACATTGTCTGTTTTGGTTTCCGACGAACTTGTTGCAACAAGAGGAATGAATGCCGGGACTATAGTCCGCGAACTCGCCAAATCTATACAAGGCGGTGGGGGAGGTCAACCAGGATTTGCCACAGCCGGTGGAAAAAATCCTGCAGGATTGGATGAAGCACTAGCACTTGCACGAAAGTTTGTGGTTTAGTTGTTGGTTTGGAATCGTTCAAAGCCTAACATTGATTCCCACACTTTTTCGAAAACAAAGGTCTTAACAAAAATTTCAATTGATTTAAAATCAATTTGGGAAATACCATAATGCTTTTAAACGAAACGGTTTATAAGTATCATACTATGAATATGTTGAATCTGCCATATCGTGGGATGTAAACCACATTGGGTCAACTTCCGGAATTCCAACTTAATAGTCACAGTTGATGAAGCCATATTAATTCCGGTCATTGGCTTACTGGAAAATCTCAAAAAATGTTGAGAAAAGTTTATCTATATGCTTTGGTCAAAAAAGGTAACCAATCTGGTTGAAAGCCATTATTTTATCAGTTTCAAATTCTTCTCATACAAAACCCTAATAGAATCAAAACTTGCTTTATAACTTGCATCAACAGGCAAGGCTGGAGGCGATTCAATTTTTAAAGGATCGATAGCTACATTGTTTTTATAAACCCTGAAATCCAGGTGAGCACCGGTCGATAAGCCTGAACTGCCAACATATCCAATAATCTGCCCTTGGCTTACACTTGCTCCCGGACGGATTCCAGAACCAAATCCAGCAAGATGCATATACGTTGTCGAATACCCGTTGCTATGCCTTATATTGACTAAGCGGCCGGCCCCACCGGAATAAGATGCCTTTACAACAGTGCCATTCCCGATTGTATGCACAGGTGTACCTTTTGGTGCAGCATAATCAACGCCATGGTGAGGGCGGCGAATGCGAAGGATGGGATGCATACGGCTATTAGAAAATTTGGATGTGATACGTGAAAATTTTAATGGTGCTTTAAGGAATTCCTTGCGGAGATTCTGGCCTTTATCATCAAAATAATCGGTAATATTCCGCTGTTCAAAGCGATGTGCGTAGAATTCCTTTCCATTATGGACAAAAATTGCAGAGTGTATTTCCCCAATACTTATTTGTTTCCCATCAACAGAAAGTTCCTCGTAAATTACTTTGAACGAATCGCCTTTTTGTATGGCATAAAAATCAATTGACCATTGGTAAATATTCGCTAAAGCAACAGCCATATTGGGGTCGGCACCAGCCTGTTGCATGGTAACCCATAACGAAGAATTGATTACGCCCGAAAGGGATTTTAACTGCCGGCTAACATCCTTGGCATCCTTATGCACATGCAGCGAATCGCGAAAATCGAATATTACATAGCTGGTATCATTGATGGAATAGATGAAATATTTCAGTTTATTATCGCCGCCATTGCTCATCATGGCGGTGTAAGTATTGCCACTTTTAAGTTTGCGCAAATCAAAGACACCGTCGGTATATGAATTCAGGTTTCCAACAAATTTTTTATCTACACCCAAACGGGTAAGAATACTACCCAGATTCTCACCTGGTTTTACCTCATTACGGTCAATTTTGAATGAATCGGTTACAATGCCATATTCGATTGTTTGAGCTATCTTGCGCACAGGATGCACAATAGGTTCAAAAATGAAATCTTTAAAAATAATCAGGGCCGCAACCGAAAGCACAATTGCAATTGCCAATCCAACAACAAAGCGTATTTTCTTTTTATTTATTTCCATTTAATCAAGGTAAAGATATTTAATAGGTTCTTATGTATTTTCTTCTTGTTCAAGGTTCAAAAGCTGGCCACTGAGCTTGTCGAAGTGCGCGTTCAAGGTTCAAAAAACTTCGGGTTCATACTTCGATAAACCCAATATCAGGCATTCCCGTTCATTGCATTCCCACATTATCGTATTATCACATTATTACATTATCGCATTACAATATTTCCACATCCTCACATTTTGAGTCCACTCCGAAAAGCAGTATGCTCATCCTGAAATGATTAAACCTCAAAATCCACCAGCTTTGCAATGAGCTGGGACGAATGGTGAAACCAGTCAGTACAACCTCAAAATTAACCAAGCCTTAAAAGGGCTGGATATTTAGTTTGTTGAAATTCAACCTTTTCAGGGTTGTTCTTTCTCATTTTATTTTACCGTGGGCTTCACCCAAGGGTATTGAAATTTCGCCCTTTCAGGGCTTTTTCGATGAAATATGTTTTCGAACTGAGCCCAATTTTCACATCCCCAAATCTCCACATTTTCACATTTTCAAATTATCACATTAACAAATTATCGCATTAACACATTACCACATTAATTAAGGTGAGCTTCAGCAAAGTCCCGTCCAGCCTTCAATGCATCGAGGTTGAGTTTCACAACGTCATCACCTTTACGGGAAAACATTTTTTCGATTGCACTTTGCAGTTCAGAGTATTCAATTTCGAGAAAAAGCGAAGCTGCCCCTAATATTACCATATTTGCCGACCGTGCCGAACCGAGCTGTTTTGCAATATTGTCGGCATCGAGGGCTATGTGGTTTTTAAAATGTTCAATTTCAGCCATTATCTCTTCCATTTTTGGATAATTAGGGATATTGACAAAGGGTTTAGTATTTGTAATAAGCCAGCCATCAGGGGAAAGGTATGGTAAATATCGCAATGATTCCATAGGCTCAACTGAAATTATCAAATCGGCTTGACCAAATGGGATTAAATCGGACGCTATTTCGTGGTCGGCAATACGAAGGTTCGACGAAACATCGCCTCCTCTTTGGCTCATGCCATGCACTTCGGCTTGCTTAAGGTGCAATCCGGTGTTTAACGCTGCCATGCCAATAGTAGTAGCTATGGATAGGATGCCCTGTCCTCCAACTCCGGCAAGAATAATATCTCGTTTCATGTTGTTTGTTTTTTGTAAGCTGATTATAAGTTTGATTTTTAGAAAGATACAGTCAGCGGTTTGTGATATATGCCATTTGCCGACTTCCGATTGCCTGTTTCAGGTATTCAAGGTTGGGTATTGATTGTAAAACAGAGCTTTGTACTTTTAGTATTTGGACAAACAATTTTAAACCACCTCTGCTTTTTTAAGAGCTTTGTGGTGCTTTACGGCTGTTTGGATACATTCGCGCCTTGGGATAATAACCGAAACCCCCGTGTATTCGAGCTCTTGTTTTAAAATACCAAGGTTTTTCTCATGATATTTTGGCGAAGGATCCAGAACGAAAATATGATCTTTTTCAACCCCAACGCCTATGCAAATATCTTCAATCCTTCCAAATGCCGATGAATCCTGCCCACCGGTCATAGCAGTGGTTTCATTATCCAGAATCATAATTGTTATTTGGTTTTTATCTTTCACACAATCAATTAGTCCGGTTATTCCGCTATGGGTAAAAGTGCTATCGCCGATTACAGCTACCGCCGGGAGCAGTCCGGCATCTGCTGCACCTTTGGCCATTGTAATTGAGGCACCCATATCAACACATGTATTTATGGCGTCAAAAGGGTCGAGGGCGCCAAGCGTGTAGCAGCCAATATCCGAAAAAACCCTGCCTTTGCTCCATTTTTCAAGAGCTTCGTTCAATGCATTGTACGAATAAATATGAGGACAACCTTTACAGAGCGAAGGTGGCCTTCCGGCAACAATCGAAGGAATTTCTTTTCCACGTGTATCTTTTTTCCCAAGGGCAACGGCAACTATATTCGGGTTTAGTTCACCATCGCGGGGAACGGTGCCATCCAATCGTCCAAGAATGGTTTTGCCATTATCCATGAAACCTTTGATTGCTTCTTCAACAACGGGATATCCTTCTTCGAGGATAAGCAGTTTTTCGCATGAATTGTAAATTTCGGACACCATTGCATGAGGCAAGGGATATTGCGCAATTTTTAGTACCGGAAATGGAATATGGCGGTCAGGATAATTTTCGAGTAAGTAGTTGTAAGCTATACCTGTAGTAATTATACCCATGCTTTTATCTTCACCATCGGTAAAAACGTTGAAACCCGATTCTGATGCATATTTTTCAAATTCGGTTTGCTTTTGCAACAAGCTTTTATATTGGCGGCGGGCATTTGCTGGCAAAAGGATAAATTGCCTTGGATTATCCGGTAGCCGGATTTCGTTTTGCTTACGGGTGGGTTTACGTAAAATACCTGCCCGTGAATGGGCCAAACGGGTAGTGATGCGCATTAAAACAGGAACTCCCAGCTTTTCCGACATATCGAAACCATAAAAAACCATATCATAAGCATCTTGCTGATTGGTTGGTTCCAAAACGGGAAGCAAAGCAAATTTGCCATACACGCGTGAGTCCTGTTCATTTTGCGATGAGTGCATCGAAGGGTCGTCAGCAGATACCACAATCAAACCACCATTTGCACCGGTAATTGCTGAATTCATAAATACATCGGCAGCAACGTTAAGCCCGACATGTTTCATGCAAACCATGGTCCGCTTTCCTGCATACGACATTCCGAGTGCAGATTCCATTGCAGTTTTTTCATTCGTTGACCAGCCTGCCCTGATTTTCCCGGATTTTGCTTCCTTCGATTGCATTACATATTCAGTAATTTCGGTCGAGGGTGTACCTGGATATGCGTAAATGCCTGACATCCCTGCATCTATAGCAGCTTGGGCAATAGCTTCGTCGCCAAGCAACATTAATTTTTGGTCCATATTGTTAGTTTTTTAACAGCACTATTTATGGCACAAACCTACATGAATTGAACCTTATTAACAAGCACTTTTAAAAATAATAGTACAAAAAATCTGAATAGCGGCAGCAACATTAGCAGAAGAAAATTGGATGTTTTGAACACCCTTGCATTTCAGGTGTTTATTGGTTATTCCCTTTGAAGACTCAAAATAAATTATCGGTTTTTTTAAGGGAATCAGTAAGTAGCAAGCCGTAAATGTGTTTTTTCCACCTTCTACCTGATTGAGGTTAATGAAAGTACTTGAAGGAAATTAGTGATGTTTTTGTAGGTTAGAAGGTCGTTTTTACGAAGGGTTTTGACTGTAATCTGCCGAAATTTATTTCCCTTGCAAAAAATAGAATTACAACAATTACCCAAAAAGCAGCCTGTTTTGAATTATTTAGCACACCTTTTTCTTGCCGGAAACCATCCTGAAACCATTTTGGGTAACTTTATTGCCGATCATGTTAAAGGCAGCAATATTTTAAATTTTTCCGAAAAAACCAGGAACGGAATAGCCATGCATAGGGCTATTGATGCTTTTACCGATCAACATCCCGTTGTAAAACAGAGTATATTGCGGTTACGCAGCGATTTTAGCAAATATTCGGGTGTGATAGTTGATATGTATTACGATCATTTTCTTTCGGCTAATTGGGAAGAATATTCTGGTATCGACATCCACACTTTTACCAAATCAAGGTACGATGTTTTAAATTCATTTCAAACCATTCTTCCTTCACGTTCGGCTAAGCTGCTTTATTTTATGGAAAAGCAGAACTGGTTGCTTTCGTATGGTAGTTTGGACGGGATGCAACAAGCTTTTAACGGCATGTCGAGGCGCACAACCTTTGAATCAAAAATGGAATTGGCGGTTGGAAACCTCGAAGCCGGATATTTGGAATTTAAACATGAATTCAGTTTGTTTTTTCCTGATTTGCAACAATATGTAAAAAATAATTTCGAGGTATAGAAGAATTAAAAAAGCCACCCTGATATTGAGTGGCTTTTTTCAAATCATATAACAGAATTTTAATCCTCAATAATTACTTCCTTGCCTGCTGCAATATCTTCGAGAATGGCTGTGGTTATTGACTTAGGCCTTTCCAAAGGATAACCAAGTGCACGATCCCAAATAAGATTGGCAGTGATACCTATTGCGCGTCCTATACCAAACAGTACGGTGTAAAAATCGTATTCCTTTACACCATAATGCCATTGTATAACACCTGATTGGGCATCAACATTTGGCCATGGATTTTTAGCTTTGCCCTGGGCAAGTAAAATATCAGGCACCACTTTATACAACATATCTGTATATTTGAACATCAGATCGTCCTTCATGTGGATGGTCGCGAAATTGTGCTGCAAGGTATATCGTGGATCGGTTTTGCGTAATACGGCATGTCCGTAACCGGGTATTACCTGTCCTGATTTTAGCGTATCCCAAACAAATTTCTTCATATCTTCTTCGGTTGGTTCACGGTCTTCCATTTTTTCAATAACACCCTGAAGCCATCTGAGCACTTCCTGGTTGGCAAGTCCATGCAAAGGACCAGCTAATCCATTAACCATGGCGGCGATGCTCAAGTAAATATCTGATAACGAACTGGAAACCAAATGGCCTGTGTGTGCACTAACATTACCGCCTTCATGGTCGGCATGAATAATAAAGTGCATACGGCTTACATCATCATAAGGTTTGCCGATTCCCATCATGTGGGCGAAGTTTGCACCAAAATCGAGGTATGGATTCGATTGTATCCTTTTGCCATCGCGATAAAGCTTAGCGTAAATATAGGTAGCAATTTCAGGCATCTTTGCCAAAAGGTTCAATGCATCCTCATAAGTAGGATCCCAATAATCAAGCTTATGCAATTTGCCCGAAGCATATTTTTTAGCAAACAGCGATTCTCTCTGCAAAGTTGTGATTACGGCCGAAAATATCGCCATCGGATGGCTGCAGCATGGCATTCCATCAATAACTTCGTAAACATACCTTGGCAGGATGCGGCGTTTGTTAAATTCATCAATTACATCCTGTAATTCTTCTTCGTTTGGGATATCACCGGTAACAAGCAGGTAAAAAAGACCTTCAACATAAGGCATTTCAGCACCTTTAGGCTTAGGTAGTTTTTCAAACACTTCCGGAAGTGTGAGGCCACGGTACCTAATGCCCTCATTTGGATCGAGGTACGAAATATCGGTGAGTAAAACTTTTACTCCGCGCATTCCACCAATAACCTGACCTATGGTTACCTGATCGATAACCACATGCCCATGTTCTTTAAGCAGTTTTTCAGTACGTGGGCGCCAGGCCAATATTTTCTCGTGTAGTCTGTCTTTTAGTCTGAATGACATGGTATTATTTATTAAATGTTTGTAATGGAAGATAATTGCTTGTAAAGAACTGGTTATTTTTTATTTGACTTCATTATTATTAGGTATGTTTTTTAACCTGGTTTAATCCAAAAGGTACAGATTGCAAATTGCGATTTATTTTCTGCAGATTATATTTGTCAACCGTAATTCGTACATCGTAAATAGATATCAAACCCGACATTATGGACAGACCCTATTTACATATTCTTAATCATTTCAGTCCCAAATTCAGAGGTTTTCAACTTGGTTGCACCTTCCATCAGCCTGTGAAAATCGTAAGTAACAGTTTTGTTGGCAATGGTCTTTTCCATCGAATCGTAAATGAGTTGTGCAACTTCGTTCCATCCAAGGTACTCGAACATCAGTGCTCCTGAAAGTATTACCGAACCTGGGTTTACCTGATCCAAATCAGCATATTTTGGTGCTGTGCCATGGGTAGCTTCAAAAATGGCAAAACCATTTTGATAATTAATATTGGCACCCGGAGCAATTCCAATACCGCCAACCATTGCAGCCAAAGCATCCGAAATATAATCGCCATTAAGGTTCAGCGTTGCAATAACCGAATATTCGTCGGGACGAAGCAAAATTTGCTGTAGGAAAGCATCGGCAATAACATCTTTTACTATTATTTTACCTTCGGCAACAGCTTTTTGCTGTGCTGCTTCCGCTGCTTCGCGGCCTTGCTCGGCAGCTATGCGGTCGTATTGTGCCCAGGTAAAAGTTTTGTCGCCATATTCGCGTTCAACAAGTGCATAACCCCATTGTTTGAATGCACCTTCGGTAAACTTCATAATGTTCCCTTTGTGTACAATGGTAAGCGAAGGGAGTTTATGGCTAATAGTGTATTCTATTGCGGCCCTAACCAGTCTTTCGGTGCCTTCGAGTGAAACAGGTTTAATACCAATTGACGAGGTTTTAGGAAACCTGATTTTTGAAACACCCATTTCGTTTACAAGAAAACCGATAATTTTATCAGCTTCGGGTGTACCATGCATGTATTCGATTCCCGCATAAATATCTTCGGTATTTTCGCGAAAAATATGCATATCCACCTTATCGGGCCTTTTTACAGGGCTGGGAACTCCCTGAAACCAGCGTACCGGCCGCAGGCATACATAAAGGTCGAGTATTTGGCGGAGCGCAACATTCAGCGAGCGTATTCCTCCGCCAACAGGGGTTGTAAGTGGTCCTTTTATGCCAACCAGATACTCTTTAAACGCTTCAAGTGTTTCATCTGGAAGCCAGTTGCCGGTTGTAGAAAATGCTTTTTCGCCAGCAAGTACTTCTTTCCACATTATTTTACGTTTGCCGCTATATGCTTTTTCAACGGCAGCATCAAAAACCCGCACGGATGCATGCCAAATATCTGGACCTGTCCCATCTCCAATTATAAATGGTATAATCGGAAAATCAGGCACTTGTAAACTTCCATTTTCAAAAATAATCTTACCTGTACTCATTCTTTTTTATGTTTTTTAAAGGATTTATTTCTTTGTAAAGATAGAAAAAACATTCAATTACCTAAATATATCAGAAAAATGTTTTTGTTTTTTTACGATAGGTTTTTATTGAGGTTGGTTGAAGTAAAAATGCTTTGTTTTGCCTGTTATACCTATATTTGCAGCATTAATACAACAATCACAAACAGGGCTTATGTTATCTCGTATCAAAATTTTAATTAGTTTATCCCTTTTCCTTTTTGCATTTGCAGGCACGGCATTTTCTCAGCAGGGTGTTGTTCGGGGGTTTGTGTTTGAAAAAGAAAGTGGGGAACCTGCACTTTTCACCAGTGTTTACCTGGCAGGCACAACAATTGGTGCCGTTACCGATATAAATGGATACTTTACAATTACAAAAGTGCCGGATGGCAACCATACACTTGTTGTAACTTTTTTGGGTTTCGATACTTTAAAGGAGAATATCTCAATTAGCGGAAATACGATTTTATCGAAAAAATATTTTTTGTCTAAAGCCGCCATTGTACTGCAAGGGGTAAGTATTTCTGCCGAGCATACTGAGCAACGCTCCGAAACACGGACTTCTGTTGTAAAAGTAACCCCAAAACAAATTAAACAAATCCCTGCCATTGGTGGCCAAGCCGATTTGGCCCAATATCTTCAGGTTTTGCCTGGCGTGGTATTTACAGGCGATCAGGGTGGTCAGTTGTACATAAGAGGTGGATCGCCCATACAAAATAAAGTTCAACTTGATGGGATGGTAGTGTATAACCCATTTCATTCCATTGGTCTATTTTCGGTTTTCGAAACTGATATCCTCCGAACGGCAGATATATATTCAGGTGGTTTCGGGGCCGAAATGGGAGGGAGGATTTCGTCGGTTATGGATTTGACAACCCGCGATGGCAATAAAAAGCGTTTTGCCGGCAAAGTGGGAGCAAGTACTTTTGGAGCAAAAATCCTGTTAGAAGGGCCGGTTGTTAAGCAAAAAAATGATAATGGCGGCAGTTCCTCGTTTATTTTGTCGTATAAAAATTCCTACCTCGAACAAAGTTCCAAAATTTTATACACCTATATTGATGAGGACGGTTTGCCTTTCAATTATAGCGATTTTTATGGAAAGTTGTCGGTAAACAGTTCGAATGGCAGCCGGATAAACTTTTTTGGCTTTTCTTATAACGATAGGGCCACATACAAGGCTGTTTCGCAATATGCATGGGATGCTGCGGGTGGGGGGACAAATTTTGTGATAATCCCTGGTGGAAGCCCTGTTTTGATTGACGGCAATTTATCCTATTCGGGTTATAAAATTTCGTTGGAGGAAACTAATCAGCCACCTCGTACAAGTAGTATAAACGGGTTTAATGCAGGATTTAACATTACCTACTTTTTAGGGAAAGACCAACTCAAATTTGGTTTCGAGATGCTTGGTTTTGCCACCGATTTTAAATACACCAACAGCGCAAGCATTACAATTTCGCAAACCCAGTTTACCTCCGAAATAGCACCTTTTATTACCTATAAATTATCCCGCGACAAATGGTTGGTCGAGCCAGGGATTAGGTTGCAATATTACGCATCGTTATCAAATACATCCTTGGAACCGCGGCTGGCGGTAAAATTTCTTGCCAACGATAAGCTTAGGTTCAAATTTGCTGGAGGGTTTTATTCCCAAAACCTGATTTCGGCCAATAGCGACCGCGATGTGGTTAACTTATTTTATGGCTTCCTTTCGGGATCCGACGAAATCCAGGACGAATTTGATGGCAAGCCACTAAAACATAAGCTTCAAAAATCGCAGCATCTAATACTCGGCGTTGAGGTTGAACCCGTAAATCATGTTACCCTGAATATAGAAGCATACTATAAAAACTTTTCGCAGCTTACCAATATTAACCGGAACAAATTGTTTGAGGATAAACCACCTTATAACGATATGTCGTCGCCAAGCTATAAACCTGAATACCTCCGCAAGGATTTTATAGTGGAAATCGGGGATGCAGAAGGTTTGGATTTTTCGTTTAAATACGACTACAAAAAGATTTATTTGTGGGCAGTTTATTCACTGGCTTATGTTCACAGGTACGATGGCTTGCAAAATTATGTGCCTCATTACGACAGGCGACATAATATAAACTTGTTGGCGACCTATAAATTCGGTAAACTCGATTTATGGGATATAACCGCACGTTGGAACTATGGTTCGGGGTTCCCATTTACACAAACCCAAGGTTTTTACGAATCGCTCACTTTCCCAAATGGGATGCAAAGCGATTTAACCACTGAAAATGGGGAACTTAGTATAATTTATGCCGATTACAATGCAGGTAGGCTTTCATCGTATCACAGGCTGGATTTTGGGGTTACCCGGAAATTTAACCTGAGCGAAACTTCAATTTTAGAAGGAAACATAACTGTTACCAATGTTTACGACCGCAACAATATCTTTTATGTTGACCGAATTTCGAACGAAAGGGTTTATCAATTGCCTATTATGCCAAGTATTGGCATAAATTGGTCGTTCTAATGTTTGCATATCTGGTGTAAAGTAGCGAAACCCTAAGTTTTAAAGCACACTAATACGCAGCAAGAACAAGGAAGCTGTTTATGCAATTATAAAAATTACAGGAAGTTAGCACAATTCCTACCTTCCTGTAATTATTTCTTTCTTAATGCTTATTCCCTGTTTTTGGAATCAATAAAAATAGTTACCGGGCCATCATTCACCAAATTAATGCTCATATCGGCGCCAAATTTTCCCGTTACTACCTTACATTCAGTCTTTTGTTCAATGGATTCGATAAAAGAATTATAGATCGGTTGTGCAAATTCTGGCCTTGCAGCTTTTAAGAACGATGGCCGTGTGCCTCTGCGGATACTGGCATGGAGGGTAAATTGGCTTACAACCATAACTTCGCCACCGATATCACGGATATCAAGGTTCATGGCCCCAAGATCATCATCAAAAATCCTTAACGCGGCAATTTTTGAAGTGATCCATTCCAAATCATCGGGGGTATCGGCTTCATCAATGCCCAAAAGTATTAAATACCCATAACCAATGCGGTTATACTCCTGTCCTTCTATACTTAGAATACACGATGTTACCCTTTGAATAACTACTCTCATAAGTTTATATTTGTTATTTTGTTAATTAATTACTTCCATTTTATTCATAATCAGTCATATCAAGGTTTTCATCATTGAGCAAACCTAAATAATTATGATACCGTTCCTGATTTATTGAACCTTTGTCCAAAGCGGTTTTAACAGCGCACCCAGGTTCGTGAACATGTGTGCAGTTATTGTACCTGCAATTGTGTAGCAAGGCCCTGAATTCCGGGAACCTTTCTGCAATCTCTTGGCTTTCAAAGTGTACCAACCCAAACTCCTTAATGCCAGGTGTGTCGATCATATACCCTCCAAACGATAAAGGATGCATTTCTGCAAATGTTGTTGTATGCATTCCTTTATTGTGGTAAGATGAAATTTCACCTGTTTTTATCGAAAGCCCTGAGTCAATCGAATTTATTAAAGCTGATTTGCCTACGCCGGAGTGGCCTGCAAACAAGTTTACCTTGTTACAAAGTACTGAACGAAGTTCTTCAACGCCAGTGCCTATCAGGGCAGAAACCAAAAACGTGGGATAGCCTAACGAGGCATACAACTTCATAAGGCTTTCGCACCGCAAATGGGCTTCGGCAGTATAAATATCGGATTTATTGAAAATTACTGCTGCCGGGATATGATATGCTTCGGCGGTAACAAGCAACCTGTCGATAAAACCGGTAGATGTGCGCGGCAGCATGATGCTTGCCACAATATAAAGCCGATCGATGTTTGATGCGATGATGTGGGCTGATTTTGAAAGGTTTATCGAGCGTCGTACAATGTAATTGGCACGAGGGGCAATTGCTGTGATTATGCCATTTTCGCCTGTGCCTTCGGGTTTAAAATCAACGTGGTCGCCAACGGCAACTGGGTTTGTGGTACGGATGCCATGAATACGGAATTGACCTTTAAGCCTGCAATTACAAAGCTTTTTGTCGTCCGTCATTACAATGTACCAGCTTCCTGTTGATTTTACTACGATACCTTTCACCGTGGATTTTTAGAAACATCATATTCAACCACAAATATTTTAATCAGCATTTTTGTTTGTGGCAAAAATAATCTTTGTAAAATTAGCGTATTTTAGTCAAACAAAGGCAAAAAAGCTTCATTTATTAGGCATATCTAAAATTTTCCTGATTTTGAAGGCAAATAAACATGATTCATAAAGGCCCAATCATAAATTATTCCTATTTTTGAAAAAAAAAACTATGGATACTTGTTCGGTTATTTCAATCCTTCCCGGCCCAATAGTGGCGGGAGCCCTTTATTTGTTGCTCAGGTATAAGTACCCTAAGGGCAAGTTTGCCTTGGTACATAAAACTTTTTTGTTCGGTTTTTTGGGTTTTTTGTTCGTTTTTGCAACCGACAAAATTATTGCTTACCTTCATTTAGATAGCCTCCACAGCTTAAATCGCACCATTTTCTATTCGTTCGTACTTACTGCTGGCGTTTATGAATTTTGGAAATTTCTGATTCTCAGATTGTTTGTTTATCCTTCAAAATTGGTTGTCAAAACCAGTGATGCAATTGTTTATAGCATTTTTGTAGCCGCAGGTTTTACCCTTGGTTTTTCGATTTATACCGTAATTTTTCCAGCCCCTTTTATTGATGTGTGCTTTAATGCTATGACAAGGGGGCCGATTTTTCTGGCTATATCAATAATTATGGGTTATTTCATGGGTGTTTCGCTTAAGCGGGATAATGCATTGATTGACCACATGACGGGCTTATTATTAGCTGTTGTATTTCAGGGAATTAACAGGTTTTGCCTATTAACCCAGGATACCATACTGCATTATTTAACAATGGCAGGCATGTTTGTGATAGCAATAACTTTTATAATTATCAGCCTTCGCGAAAGAGCGGACGACTCAAATTAACCGATATACTTTTCCGGGCAAACAACGTAGAATACCATCAAATTCCATTTTTAACAATATGGATGCTGCTTTCGACGGAATCATATTGGTATAATGAAGTAGTGTATCTATTTCAAGGTCACCGTTTTCTTTTAATAGGGTAACAATCGTTTCTTCTTCAGGACTTAAATCAAGAAATAGCTGTTGTTGGATTGGTTTCTTTTGTTTCTTTTCATCCCAGTTCAACATGTAGCTTATATCTTTTGTTGATTGGATAAGTGCGGCTCTATTGGTTTTTATCAGTTTATTGCACCCCTCGGAATGGGGGTCGCCAATACGGCCCGGCACAGCAAAAACATCACGGTTATAGGAATTGGCAATATCGGCTGTAATTAAAGCGCCACCAGTTTCCCCTGCTTCAACCACCACCACGGCATCTACCATTCCTGCAATTATACGGTTGCGCATCGGGAAATTTTCGCGGTCAGGTTTGGTATTGCTTAAATATTCGCATAAAAGCCCGCCCTGCTCGGTCATTTTTTCGGCTAAAGCCCTATTTGCATACGGATAAATCCTATCAAGCCCATGACCCAAAACACCAACAGTTTCGAGGTTGCAATCCAGTGCAGCTTTGTGCGACCATGTATCTATTCCATAAGCCAAACCACTTACAACCAGCACATTGTTGACTACTAAACCGTCAATTATTTTACGGCAAATATCCCGGCCATATTCGGTTGCCTTTCTGGTACCAACCAAGGCGACAATTTTTGGTGCATTTAGATCGGCAACTCCTTTATAATACAACATCAAAGGGCTATCATGGCATTGTTTCAAACGGTTGGGATACTCTTTATCAAGGTAAAACAACGAGGAAATTTTATATTTTTCGATAAATTTCACCTCGGCTTCTGCCCTGTCAAAAACATTGTGGTTGGTAATAGCATTTACAGTTTGCTCGCCAATGCCGGGTATTTTTAACAATGTGTGCTTTTTCTCCATAAAAACGGACTTCACCCCGCCGCAGTATGCAACCAGGCTCTTGCCATTCACGCTCCCAACCCCAGGTATTAGTGTTAAAGCAATCTTATAAATCAAATCCTCCATAATGCAGCTAAACTTACAAATTTTATAGAAACCGCCCTAACCCTAACAGTTGCTAATTTAATCAACTTCAAAATTATTGAAAATTAGTCAATACTCAAGGTTGAAGTTGGAACAAAAATGAAAGTTCTGACTAATTCTTGCCTTGAAGTGTTATTAGGCTAACATTGGCAATAACTGTTAACTCAAATATTGAGTCTCCTCCGATAACCTAAAAATTAAGAACCGCCACTAAGGCACTATGCCACAAAGGTACACAAAGCATTATTATTCAGAGTTATAGACTTGGTGAAGCTTAGAAGCTGTGTGGCTAAATAAGACTTTTCGGAGTGGACTCAATATTTTAATTTTTGCTTTTAGCTTGTCGAAGTATAAAGACAAAACAACAAAACGCATATTCCAAAGCACTTCAATAGAATTTGGCAGCTTTAAATAAGGTTGGATACAGTTAGGTTTAAATTGACAATTTAATATTAAAAGATCATCCGTTTCAATAATTTAAAAGCTTAAACTTATATTTGCGATTTATTACACCTGATGCAACCAAAACTGTTACGCATATTAATTAGCCCGCTCGATTGGGGATTAGGGCATGCAACCCGGTGCATACCTATTATCTGGCAATTATTAAAATCAGGTCACAAAATCACTTTGGCAGGAAACGGGCGTTCGCTTGTTTTATTGGAAAAGGAATTTCCCCTGCTCGAAACAATTGAATTACAAGGTTTTTCGCCAAGCTATCCAAAATCGGGAAAAATGCTGCTGCACCTTCTGTTGCTGCTGCCTAAATTTATTTTCTCCATTCTTCGCGAACATCAGCAACTTAGTAATGTCCTGTCCACCAACAGTTTCGATGTTATAATTTCGGATAACCGATATGGATTATTTAACAAAAAAATAAGAAGTGTTATTATTACCCATCAGGTAATGATAAAATTGCCAAATTGGCTGAAATTAGCCGAATACCCGATTTACGTTGTCAGCCGCTTTATGATCAGCCGGTTTAATGAATGTTGGATACCGGATACTTTAGGAATTCCGGGTTTGAGCGGGGATTTATCGCACAAATATACTTTACCCCGGAATGCCTGTTTTGTTGGGCCGCTAACACGTTTTAGTGGTTCCGGATATTTTGAAACAAATTGTTCGGGAGAGATTAGGATAACAGCAATAATTTCGGGTCCGGAACCTCAACGAAGCTTATTCGAAGAATTGATTACCAAGCAACTTTCAGACTTAAACTTAACTTCCACAATACTTAGCGGCAGGCCAGATTTTGGAAAAACAGTTGATTCAGTTGGATGCCTGACCATTATATCCCATCTGGAAACGCATGAATTAGAGCAGATTATTGCTGTGTCAACATTGGTAATCTGTCGCTCGGGTTATTCATCTATCATGGATCTTGCCGCAATGGGTTCAAAAGCATTGTTTGTTCCAACACCCGGGCAAACGGAACAAATCTATCTGGCTGAACTTCATCAGCAATTGGGAATAGCTTTATGGCGGCCGCAAGACAAACTAAACCTAAAAATAGATATTCCGGAAGCATTAAAATACAAGGGGTATATCCAGAAGTCGGCAATGCCGGATCATACTTTTACTATACCTGGATTTTAAATCAACAATTATAGCCGATTCCAATATTTAATGGTTGCAATACAAAGTGCGTGAAACTATTCAGAGGCTAAAGTTTTAATTGCCTAAAATACCTATTTTATTACTAACCGGGACGATAAAGCAAGCGTACCATCCTCCCGAAGAACAATAATGTTATAAACAGCAGATGTTAAAATACTTACATCTATTTCAGGAGAATTGCTGTTTAACACATTTTTTCCATTCATGTTGTAAATTTTAACTTGTGCATTGTGGGGCAATCCTAAAACAGTAAGTTTTGTTGAAGCCGGGTTAGGCCATATTTCAATTGGTTTCCCCATATCCGAACTGCCTGAAGTTGAATTTTCGGAATTTCCCGCAATTTGCGTTGATTTTAATCCGGTAGCATAGCCATACAATGCCAATTCGTTTATTGCAGCATATACCGAGCTATACATCGAAAGTCGGATATACCGGGTTGTAACATCGGTTTGGTGGAGTTTCCAGTTATTGTAAGTATTGCAAGGTTCAGTGAACCAAGGAGTCCAGTTTTCAGGCATTCCATAAGAGAAATCAAGATTTGCAATACTATTCATGTCGTGGATGTACACTTTTTTTATCACATATTCCTGTCCCAAATCGAAATAAATATGGTATGGGGCAAAGTTCATATTGTAATATGGTTTCCATGAAGCACTCGTTGCATGTTGGTTTACTTCAGGGTTAAGACTTTGTTCGTCAACCAGATAAGCCGCCGAAGTCCAACTGCCATAAGGTGGCCGAACCAAATCTGTTATCATTGATGCTGAGAGTGGGATGCGTTCGACAATTTGCGAATTTACTATGGTAAGAATAAGAGTATCAACATCTGTTGCCTGATATGTATCCTGAACCGATATTATAATTGGGTAAATACCCGAATCGGAGTAACCTGGGGATACAACCAATTTGCCCAAGCCATTTCCAATTTGTATAAATTGGGCAAAGGAGGGTAAATTGGCAAAAGTAAAAGCCATTGTTTGGTTATCAGCATCGGTAGCATTAAACAAGTAATTAGCCGACTGTCCCTCGGTGATGGTTAATGGTGTTAGTTCCGATAGCACAGGGGCGTTGTTTTGGAAAACATCGTTTACCGTAATAACGAAATCCAGGGTTAACCCCGAGCAGCTATCGTTTGCTGATATTGCAATTGGCTGATAAACACCTGAATCGGTGTAACCCGGATCGAGGATCAAACAAAAATTGCTTCCAATTTTTTGAAGCGTAACAAACGACGGGGCATTGTTAAGTTCAACTATCAAAGTGTCGCATCCAGGAAATTGGTCGTCAGTAACAGAAAAATAAAGGGTATCAACCGTTCCTTCATTAATAATCAAATTGCCAATCCCAGCTATTACAGGCGGGTTGTTGCTAGCCTCGATAAATTTTATCTCGAAGCCATTTATTTTGGCATCATTTATTATTGACTGAAAAGCAATATCAATTTTCTGATCCTTAACATCTGCAACAAAAACTTTTTTTGCTGCCGAATAAATTGATTGGCTGTAAATGTTATAGTTGTTAAGTACGAGGCTGTCTTCCAACATCACGTTAAAGGTTTCTGTTTTATTGTTGATTACCTCGGCTGGCCGTTCGGCAAACAAAAGGCTTACTTCGTATTTTCCATTGGTTGGGACTGGAAACTGAAACCGGAATGTTGAGTCGAACGCACAATGCCTATACGGCCCAAAAACAGCGTTGGGAGCACCGGTGGTATTGGTGCCAGTCCATGAGTGGCTTCCGGTTCCATAAGCCATATCAATACCATAAACAGGTTCCCTGTCCTTATCCGACTGCCAATTCATCGGCTCCGCCTCAAGCTCCGGCCCTGCACAGTTAACCCTGTAAATTACTTTGCCGGGAACCAACACAGCATCAGAAACTATAACCGCAATGTTAGCTGTGTCGGGATTGCCATAGCCATCATCGGCAATCAATTTAAAGTTGTAATTGCCTTTGTCAGCCAGTAAAGGCTTAATATACAGCGATGTTTGGTTGTTTGTTTTAACAACGGTGATAAATTCGGGAAGTTGCAAAAAACTGTACACTAACGCATCATTGTTTAAATCGGAAGCTGTAACATCCAACAATAGTTTTGTTGTAGCCTCAACGGAATAGCTGTTGTTAAGTGTAAAAACAGGTGGGGAATTAGCCGGATCTTTAAAAGCGATTTTAAATTTTATCCGGTTATAGGCATGGTTGCTACTATCGTGGACCATTACAATAATATGGTAAACCCCTTTGGTTGAGCTACCGGAAAGGCCTTTAAGTACAATTTGCCCGTTTGCAATATTTTGCCAAACGATACAGGCTGGCAAATTCCTGACTTCAAAAAAGAGTATGTCGTTATCGCTAACAAAAGCGTTGATGGCTAAATTTAATGAATCGCCAAATAAAACATACTGATCCTCAACAGGAGTGAACAATGGCAGGGAGTTCATGGTGTGGGTAATCCCTGATTGTGGGCCAATTCCGTTGTAAATACTTGGATTGGAAGGCGCTTGGGCAAATATCCCTTGTGTAAGCGAATAGCCCAACGAATCTAAAGGTTGAAATTGGTTTCCGGTAACATCCCACATAGGAACGGAAGCGTTGTTGTTCTTGGCAAAAATCCCGGTTGTGTTGTAAATATTGTTTTTAACATGCAACTCGTTTACCCCATTCAAGTTTGTTACAGGGGGCGCCTTACTGTTGTAAAAATAATTGCCCAACACCGAGATTGAGGAGGGAATGGTTGTGAATGAGCGCTCATCGATAAAAACCCCCTGAGTGTTCGAAATATAATTATTGAAAACTTCGATATCGCCCGAACCAAAGAGAGGAATGCCCAATCCAGGGCAATTCGAGAAAATGTTGTTGTAAAACCTGCCGACCGTATTGTCGCCAATTTGAAATGAGCCTTCCTGCCCATATATGCCATCAAGGCCAGTGGTGGAGCAGAAATTATTATACACTTCAATATCCTCAACGCAGTTTGCAATTTGTATGGCTTCGCGTTCGCAATGGGTTACAACATTATTATAAATGCGCACATGCCGCAGTTCCATGCCTGGCGATTTTGTTTCACCAATATACATGCCTTCCCCAACATGGTGGATATAGTTGTCGTGGATTACCAAGTTTGTAAATTGCGGAAATGGCAAAGGTGGTGTTCCATTAAAATCTTTCTTTGCAACAATGCCAAAAAAACCTGAATTTTTGATTTCGATATATTCCGCTTCGCAATCGCTGCTTAACCCAACAAAAGCCAAACCTGAAGTAGCGGCACGCAAACTAAACCCAAAGTGGATTGTTGGGTCACCTTTTCCGGATATTTTTATATACCTACAATCAACAAATGTTAAAGCCCCCCAAAAAAGCGTATCATCAATAACAACTTTGCCACCAGAATTTATGATAACAATTGGTGCTGTGGCTGAACCTGTAAGGTTGTGGAATTTTAACCCTAAAACCCTGGTTGACAATATTTTTATTGTATCACCACCCGATGGTATAGCCCCAAAAGTTGTAGGATATATATTGCTTGATGTTGAAGGGCTGATTGTAAAAACTGTGGCAAATGAACCACTGCCTAAGCAGCAAATACATACAAAAACCAACAAGTGTTTCAGCTTTTTTGATAAATGATTAATCTTTTTCATCCGGGACTAATATTAAATACTTTTGAAATTAATTCTTGCTATATTTAATTGCCAAAATTAGGAAAAGTAACATTCAAAAAGCGGAATATATAACCCAATAAAATGGAATAAGCAGCAAACAGGCTAAATTTATACATTTATCAGAATTGAAATTACTACGATTATCTTAAAAACACCACCTCAAGGTGGCTTCAAAGTAATTCTGACGTATTCAACCAAAAAAAATGCAAACAAATTAAAAATAGGTTGAAAGCTGTAACAAATCCAAAAAAAATTGAAGGACTGTCATTTTAAATTATATCTTTATCACATGAATTAGCCATGATTGGGAAAAACCACAAACCGAAGACGATATTATGACCAATATGGCGTATTCCATCTGACCCGTAAAAAATTAAAAATAAACAGATGAATAGCCATAATTTATCCCAATGATGGCTGTTTCATCTCAACAACAAACAAAAATCAACATAAGCCCACAATTTCAACAAGTTAGATTAAAATTAGGAAGGCAATGAGTTCTGTCGTATGCATAAGCCGACCAAAATCAACATCAATTTCTTGGCAAGATATACAAATTCTCAGGGAAACTTTGCCATTTTAAATGATGGCACACAATTGGATATTTCGAGTTGGAAAATTTTAAATCCCGAGAAATCAATGAAACAATAATCAAGATAAATGACTAATTTGAAAATCCGGCTTTTTCCCTTATTCGTTTTCATCCTTGGTTGTTGCTATAACACAACAGCACAAAATCCTTATATCAGGCATTTTACAACCAGCAATGGGCTTCCGAGCAATACAATATATCAAATTTTTCAGGATAGCCAGAAGTTTATTTGGTTTACTTCCGATGCAGGGGTTGTTAAGTTTGATGGTTCAAACTATACAACATATAGAAAAAAAGATGGCCTGAGCAGCAACGATGTGGTTCGGATTAAAGAAGACACAAAAGGGCGGATTTGGATATTTAATTATAATGGCACAGTTAACTATATTTTCAACAACAAGGTATATAATGGCAACAATACCCCATTCCTAAAATCAATAATTGGAAAAGGTTTCATATTAGATTTTTTTATTGACTCAAAACAGACAATACATTTCTATAATTGGCAAAGAGAGGTTTTTTCTTTGGATATAAATAACAAAGTGACAAGGGATACAATATTTAAAAATACGAATATTACAGGTGATAACTTAATTATTAACAGATATTTATCCTCGGTCAAGGTGCACTTCTTAAGTATAAATCCGCTAACTCAATGGGTGATTTGGACTAATATCGGTATTTTTAGGCAAGAGATTCCTCAGAAAAACAAAATATCAGTGGTTGATTCCAGTTTATTTTGCCGATTGGTTTTCCCAACCAAGAACAATATCAATTATATAAAAACCTATAATGAAGGTTTAATTAGAGTTTCAGGAAATTTTAGTAAAGAAAAAATATCTTATCCAGGCGACCCTGTGAAAATCAATAACATTATTGAAGATTCGGACGGATACCTTTGGATAGCTGCTTACGATGGAGTGTTTTGCCTTAGAAACAAGAAGCTTATCAAGTACTTTGATATTCAGGATGCCCTTGGTCTTTTGCAAGATCAAGAAAAAAATATCTGGGTAAGCACACAATCGGATGGCGTTTATATGATTAATTACAATTTATTACAACAGCATCATTTTGACTGTTCTTATTTCGAACAATCTGGAGTAACCCAGCTCTCCCTTTTCCCTGGATCCGGAATATGGTGTTCAAATACCAAAGCAGCATTTTTATTGAATAAATCTGCTTTTATTCATTTGCCGGCACCTAAAGATATACTCCCAATTAACTTATTGGGCATGTTGAAAGATAAAACACTATTTTTGGTTTCGTCAAGTCATAAGGTATGCGCTTTCGAGAATCTAAAATTTAACAGTTCGTCAAAAGAGTTTGGTTATACAAACAGAACAATATTTCCCGTAGCTATTAAGAAGATTATTAATGATCAATCTGGTTATGCAAGTGTAATGTTTGAACAAAGCCAATTTTTCTTTGCTCCCCAGTTCAAACAATTAAATAGCCCCGAGTATAGTTTGATGAACGAGCGCATCAATAACATATTTTTTAATAGCGACAACAACCTTGTTATCAATACAAATAGGAATTATCTTTATAAAAATGGCAAAAAGGAAGTTTTTTCTGAAATATCAAGGTTTGATGGATCTATAATTACCGACCATATAGTTTTAGACAAAGTAACTGAGTTGTACTCAATTGATGGGGAAGACCTTTATCTTATTAGGAAAAGTAAGATTTTAAATTTGTCGAATGCATTTGACACACCTATTGATGTACAAATCAAGAAAGTTGTATTTGCAGATTCAATCTTATATTTAGCATCAAATAAGGAAATATTTATTGCAACTAACCTAATGAAGGTATTTTCTGGATTCCCTGTACACATCGAACCTCTTAATATTAGCTTCAATAACATCAATGATATTTTATTTCTTAATGACACACTTTATGTGGCCAGCAATGATGGGTTAACATGTATTGCAAAGGAATCATTCTTAAAGAATAAAGTTCTTCCTCCTATTCCATATTCGAGATCATTAATAGTTAATGAAACAAAATATCCAATCTCGGAGTTGAATCTTAAACTAATAGGCCAAAACACAATAAAGCTTTCTTTTGGTTGTATAAGCTATTCTTCCAGCCCAGTCATTTATTCATATAAGTTGGAAGGTGCCGACAATAAATATACCATGGGCACAGGCAGCAATATAAACCTGATGTATCAAAACTTACCAAAAGGCAACTATGTTTTTAAATTGAGGGTGCGTAAATCGAATTCAGCATGGAGCGCACCGCTACTGTTAACAATTATTATAGAACCAACCTTAATAGAATACCCCGCGTTTTGGGTGTTTATAGTCCTTATAGCAACAGGTTTGGTTTTCCTTATTGCTTTCAGGATTAAGGCTCAAAAAATAAAAAAAGCTGAAATAGACCACCAACTTGTTGTTATGGAGCAAAAGGCCTTACAATCAATGATGAACCCTCATTTTATATTTAATTCGCTTGGTTCTATCCAAAATTATCTGCTAAAAAATAAAGGAAGCGAAGCCGTTATTTACCTTTCACAATTTGCCAGATTGATAAGGCAAAACCTCGACACCATCAATGCACCTATGATAGCACTTAACGAAGAAATAGATAGGTTGGGGAACTATTTGGATTTGGAAAACAAGAGGCTTGAAAATAAATTTGTTTACACTATTGAAATAGATAAGTTGCTAGAAGAAGAGAGGTTGTACATCCCAAGTATGATAATTCAGCCTATTGCCGAAAATGCAATCTGGCATGGATTGGCCACATTAGAGGAAGCCGGCTCAATAAAAATCAGTTTCAGGGCACACACCAACAAATCGTTAAAAGTGATTGTGGAGGATAATGGGATAGGGTTAAAAAAATCGCTTGAGTATTCTGCCAAAAGTTCGCACCATCAACATCTGGGCATGAAAATAATAAAGAAGCGCCTGCTTTTGCTGGGCAAGAAATATCATACAGAATTAGGAATACAATATTCGGAGAATTATCCTGGTTTAAAGAGTCCGGGGGCAGTGGTAGAAATAATACTGCCATTTGTACTAAACGATACTGATTTTTAAGAGATTAACCAAGTATTTAGGGCCTGTCAATAAAGTGAAGTTTTATTTTTACGGATTAGGGTTGACGATTATAACCCGCTGAAAATAAATCGTACAATTCGACAAACTCAGTGTGAAAATCGTAATTCGAAATTTGTTCATTTTGAATTAAACCAAGAAATTAAAACAAGTAAATAAAACAAGTAAATAAAACAAGTAAATAAAACAAGTAAATAAAACAAGTAAATAAAACAAGTAAATAAGCACATTCTATAATGCCCTATCAACTCCGTGCGTTGTACTGGACTCGAACCAGTGACTCTTTTTTGTGCATTTTGAAAACCTAATTAATTGATTATCATTACGTTAATTTTTCCATTTTTGCCCCTTTTGGCACGATTTTGGACGAGGTCCAAATTCATATTATCCACTATTTACATACTTTTCAGCTTGTTCGTCTTCTCGTTAATTCACTAATTTTTAAAATTCGCGACAAAAAATTTCTTACTTTGTTCTATCAATATCGCTTCCTGTTTTTTAAGAAAGTTCCCGCTTCAAAATTGAATATCTAAACCATCATATTCACTAACATCTCAAAACCTCTTTAACCAGTATCATTATTCCACTTTATTATTTCTATTCTTTGTAACCAAATAATTAATCGATTCACTATTTATATATTGCATGCGTAAAAGTTCCGTTACTTGATTTTTCAATTCCTTGTTTTGTTTAAGGATTTTCAAATATTCTTCTTTTGAATATGAAATATCTGTTATATCTATTTCATTTTCTATAATTTCCGAATCCATCGGTTGGCTTTTTTCAATAAACATTCCACCTTCACCAGTTAATATCCATGATTTACTAATTTCGGGGAATGTCTCCACTATTTTTGCCGCAACTTTGAAATTTAATGGCCTTGTTCCATTTATAAAATCATAGATCGTTTTCCCTTTTGCATAACCTATCTTCTTAGCAAAAGCATTTGGAGTTAATTTCTTCCAATCAACTACCATTTTAATTCTTTCTTTATCAGTCATTTAAAAAGATATTAACTTATTTTGAGAAATAAAATGACATATTTCGCATAAACATGACATTATTTGCCGTACTTTTGATGAATATTATCACAAAGATAGTACATTTTCAGTACATTTATGTACATTTTTAACACATTTATGCAAAAAAAAACATGATAAATATCGAAGAACTTAAAAAATTGCGCGAATCACTCCCTAAAGACTTTGCCTCTCAAATCGAATCAAAAACCGGTCTTTCTCCATCAACTATTTACAAAGTAATAGCTGGTGAACGCAACAATACTAAAATTATTGATGCTGCTATTGATCTTGCAAAAGAGCAAAAAATAAAATTAGAATTACAGAAACAAGCTATTGGGAAGCTTTAACAACAACAATTTTTATGAGCAAGAAACGATCCTTCCTTCTCAAATATTCAATAATAGAAAACGAAATTGAATATCCCCGCGAACTCGTGGTAAAACAAGTTGTGAATAAAATACAAGCCGAAAATAAACTTCGCGCTTTATGTAGCACTGAAATCATAATCACTTCTAATACCGAAATTTTATGAACGCTTTTATCCTGGGATCAATCCCGCTCATAACCATAAATAAAAAATATTTGGAAATCGCAGCTACTAATTTAATGATGCTTCGCGATCAAACTCCCAACCTATCAGAAATTGATGCTTTCAATAAAGAAATAAATACCCTTATTTCATTGGTGGATCAATGCGATTCCGTCTTAAAAACACTCGAATAAATATAAAATATTTTTTACCCCACTTTTCAAAAACGTCGGGGCATTAGAAGGTTCACTGTCTTGAGCCAGTTTTGCAATGATGAATGGCAATGTTTGTGGTTGTATAAACCGTAAATCAAACCCTTGTCTGCTCCCCCGACGGCCTTTTCCTAAAGGTATGTTAACGAGCCAATTGCATTAGGACTGACCCCGATAATTCGGGGCCCTTACTGGGCTTAATAATGTCATTCTCAAATTCTCTCATTTCACAATTTTCAAATTTTTTCTCCATGCTAGAAAATTCGTCTGAAAACAGAACGTATGTCAGTGTTATTGATGGAAAATTCACCATCCGCGCTGAGAAATCAACACCAAAAGCAAAAGAACGCCAGAATAAAAACGGCGTTTTAGTATATGAACTTCAATTCGATACTATTTCAGGGATGCTGGAAAATGTTTTGGATCAAAAAACCGAAAATCAATATGGCACCTTTCGAAACATCGTTCTTATTATCCGGGATAACAGCGAATTGTATAATGTCTCTATACCTTACTCTTCCCGGGAATCAAAAGGTATTTTAATGCGCCTCCCCCACGCCGATCTTTCAAAACAGATCAAATTCAAAATCGCTAAAAAAGATCATGCTTTTACCTGGATAACTCAAAATGATAGTACCATTCCGCTAAAATGGACAAAAGAGAATCCGGGAGAATTGCCAGGAATGGTTGAAGTTGAAATAAAAGGGAAGAAAACCTTCGACGATACCCTGCAAATGAAATACCTATTCGATTTTATTCAACAAAACGTACTATCAAAAATCAATTCCCAGTCCACAGAACAGGGTTTTAACAGCCCACCACTTCCCGCAAATGATCTATCTGCCACAGACGATGATCTCCCGTTTTGATCCTCACTTATAATGCTATTTTTTTTCTCTGGTATCTAAAATTGTAAAACAACGCATATACTTAAGTAATGATAACTAATGAAAGTGAAATAAAAGATGCCATTCAGATTTACGACATAATTTCTGATTTCGTTACTCTAAAAAAAAAAGGCTCAAATTACAGCGGATGCTGCCCATTTCACAACGAACGTACACCCAGCTTTGTAGTTTTTACAAGTTCAAATTCGTATAAATGTTTTGGTTGCGGAGAGTCGGGGGATGCTATCAGATTCCTTGAAAAACACGAGCAGCAAACCTATTCAGAATCTCTAACCTACATCGCAAACCGATATTCTATAGCCATTGTTGAAAGCAATGCATCTCCCAAACACCAGGAAGAAAAAACTAAAAAAGAAGCCATACTGGCTGCCAATAAATTCGCCGCTCAGCATTTCACCGAAAATCTCCTGAAAAACGAATCTGCCATTCAATATCTTTCTCAGCGCCAACTTCTCGATGCCATTTCCCCCTATTCCCTGGGCTACTCCGAAACAGGCAATGCTCTCATGCGAGCTGCAGCTTCTGCCGGGTATAGTCTGGATATCCTGTTTGAAGCCGGGCTGATCAATAAAAACGAACAGGGCATTTATTATGATGCCTTCTCCCGCAGGATCATGTTCCCTTTTCTGGACCGTTCCGGCCGCATAATCGGTTTTACCGGACGAATCCTTACCGGTGAAAAAGACAAACCCAAATACATCAACACCAAAGAAACAGAAGTTTTCAGCAAAAGCAAATTCCTATATGGCCTGTACCAGGCCAGAAAAGCTATTTCAGACGAAAAAGAATGTTTCTTGGTCGAAGGCCAAACGGACACCATCAGTTTATTCCTGGCAGGGATAAAAAATTCCGTAGCCGGTTCCGGTACCGCCCTGAGTGAAACTCAGGTCAGAATGATAAATACCCTTACTACATGCCTTACTTTCGTTTATGACGACGACCCCGCCGGTATCAGGGCCAGTATCGCAAATATCAAATTACCCTTACAGGCCGGTTTGGATGTGTATATTGTCGTGCTGCCTAAAAACGAAGATCCCGACTCCTTTGTAAAAAATGCTGGTGCCGAAGCTGTTAAAGCATACCTCGAATTACACAGGAAAAACCTCGTTTCTTTTCGCATCAACCTGATAAAAGAAGAAGTCACAAAGGATATCCTGCAAAAAGCAAGGCTGGTAAAAGAACTTACGGCACAAATCTCCCTCATTCCAGACGAACAAACCCGGGGTATTTTAATCCGGGAAATTTGTTCTCAACTGGAAGTAAATATAGACGACCTTACCACCCAGGTAAAAAAAGCACTCCCAAAACCTATCGTTGATACTGAAAAAGGTTTCTATGGTTTTGAAGCTTCAAAAGACGGGATAAAAGCAAAAAATGAAGTCATTATCCTGCCGGATCCTTCCGAAGTGGTAAATCGTCATGCCTCCGGCATTGACAATGTTATTGGCCTCCCTCATGGAGCTTTCGCAAAAGAGGAAATCTTCAACCTATCCAACCTTACCAAAAATGTAATCATTGAAGGGCTGGAAAAAGTTGTTGATTCTTCTGATTCTGAAACACTGCTGTCCATGGTTGGCCGCCAGCTAACAGAATTTGGATTGCATGTAGTCGTTCGTGCTGAACCTGATATAGATAATAAGACCGGCGAAGTTACTTATAGATCTACCGATTTCCTCGATTTCTATGTCGATTCACTTGCTCATTATTTAAACCACCACCCCGACACCAAACGCTCAAAAAAATACGTCGAATTGGTCGCTGAATTTCTTAGCAAACTGGATAACACTATTATCCATATTAAAACAACGGATATTGCCAGGAAATTCAACCTCACTCAAACCGCTTTCAGCAAAGTACTGAAACCCTTTGTCGAAAAACGTAAAAACCTCGCTTCTCAACAACAGGAAAAAGTGGTTATCGATGAACTTCATTACGTTTTCGATATCAACCATATTCCGGAATATGTGGACCTGGACTTCTTCCAGCGTAACGGCTTCTTCCCCGCCCAAAACAAAACCGGAAACAAAATATTTTACGTTTTCCGCACCCTGGACAACACACTTGTCAAAGTGGCCAACTTTTACATGGAACCTCTTTTTCAGGTTTTTGATCACGATCCCAATAAAAACAAGCGCATCGTAAAACTCTACCACGCTGATCTCAACAGGGAAGAATATGTCGAGTTTAAAAGCTGGGATATGATCGAGTTAACCCCCTTTAAAAAATTCCTTTGGGGTTACGGCCCTTATATATTTTCAAATGGCAAACAATTTCATCACGAAAAAATAATCAACAGCATGTCTATGTTTTTCCCTAAATGCAACGAGCTTTCAGTGTATGGATGGCAGCCGGAAGGCTTCTTTGCTTTCTGCAATGGCATCATTGCCGATGGCCATTTCACACCTGTGGACGACCTCGGGCTGGTAACGTTTAAAAAAGAAACGTACTACCTGCCGGCGTTCTCAAAAATCTACAAAAACGAACGCGAAGATAACGACCGCTATCAGTACGACCGCGCCCTGGTTTTCAGGCCGGATCAAAATACCTTATGGATCGATTGGGCTACATTAATGATGAAGGTCTATTCCTACAATAACAATGGAATGTGGGCAATCCTTTTTACCATGCTTGCCGCTCACAGATCCGTCATTTTTCAAATTGACCGACTTTTCACCGCCTTGTTTTTTATTGGCCCCACTGAATCCGGAAAATCAAAAATAGCTGAGAGCATCCGTGCACCATACATGCACGGTGCACCGCTTTTCAACCTCAATTCCGGTACGGATGCCGCTTTCTTCACCACGCTTGAAAGGTTACGGGATATTCCGGTAATCCTGGAAGAATACAACGACAACCAGATTTCTCCCATTAAATTCCAGGGCCTCAAAGCTGCAGTGTATGACAACGAAGGAAAACAAAAACGCAAAGATGCTACCAGTAAGGACATTGATGTAAGCAAGGTCAATTGCTCACCGATATTGCTTGGTCAGGAAGCTCCCGAAAAGGACGACGGTTCTTTACAAAACCGCGTCGTTCTTCTTCCGGTACCCAAAAAAGATAACTGGACGGATGAAGAAGTAAACCTCTTTAAGGACTTGAAAGATCGGGAAGCAGAAGGCTTGAGTAATATCGCAGTAGAGATAATAAAACGCCGACCGCTGATCATTCAGCACTTCGCCAAATATACCCGCGAATACCAAAAACAAGTTAAACAGGACATTATTAAAGACGGTGGATTATACCAAACCGGGAGTGTTCACAGAACTGTGTCTGCCTTATATTTTCTTAGAGACGATTTACGCCTGCCTTTTAGGATATTTCTCGCAGATTGGCAAGGGTGGCGAGGAACGAAGCCATTTATATACC
>CAJAXK010000212.1 GCA_903946925.1 uncultured Bacteroidales bacterium
AAATTAAAATCAGACGGAATGTCTTTGATGAATTTGATTGCGCCACTTTCACCTTTCTCTACCAGGATATGAGTAGTTGTGAATTGCAGAGTTTCGGGATGAATATAGGTTCCGTTTTTAAGTAAAAGTTGCATGGTAATTTTTGTTTTTATAAGTACTGTTGTGGCACATTCCCACTATTAACTTATTTCCCTAATTTTCTATTTTCTTTTTCCGGTGGCAAGAAATTCTCTCCGGTCACAACACTTTTACCTGTTTTGGACTCCAACTCCTTGCGGGCATTTTTGGCTACTGCACCTCCTTTTTTACTCGCCTTTGCATTTTGTGTCAAGCCTTTTGCTTCATCACTTTCGGCAATTTGCCTAGTCGAAAGTTCAGCCAAAGCCGTAAAAATCAATTCGGCTTCACTCATGTGGTCTCGAAGGTTTTGAGATTTCAAACCTTTAAGTTCTTTGTGTTTTTTTACAGTGAGGCCTGTCCATTCCTGATGGATAATATTTGTAAGAAGGGCAAATTCATCTGATTTTTCAACACCGCTTTCCTTCCAATAATCAGTAAGTTTGTTCCGGGTTTCTTGCCCCGTCATACGCTGTTGGATCCACTTTTCGCTACGGCCAAGTTTTTGCCAGTTTTCCCTTGCCCTATCAATGCTTTGCGAAGGATCAGAGATTTCCTGCATACGCTCATAGCCGGTTTTTGCCAGCCATTGTTTAAATGGTTCGGCTTTGGGGGATGGGATAGATTGGATGAGACGCAATAAATCTTTTGTATCCAGGCAATCAGAGGCATATTTTTTACCATCAGCAGCTTCAAACTTCAGTTGTACGATTTTCTCGTACAACTGACTTCCCTCTTTAGTCAACTTCTTCTTCAGGTCACTCCAATACCTCTTTGGAATGCTGCTATCAGTTAAAATTTCGATCACATCTATAACTGAAAAATACCAGATTTCCTTCTCTGTATTGTAATGGGTTCTAACCTTTTTCTGCTCAAATAATTTTATAGATTCCATATTTCAGCTTTTTAATTTTAGACCAATTTCTCCATTGGTAAATTTAATCTTCTAACCCCATCAAAATCACAAAACGCATTTGCAACTGCCGCGGCCGTGGGGACCAGGCCAATTTCGCCCAAACCTTTTGCTCCATAAGGACCGACAGGATCTTTTACTTCCACACCCAAAACTACAATTTCAGGCATATCTTTCGCCCGAAGTATTTTCAAATCCCGCATTTTTGTTGAAACCAGATACCCAGCATGCATTGGCAGATCTTCACTCAAGGCATAGCCCAAACCCATATGTACAGCACCTTCTATTTGTCCTTCGAACATTACCGGATTCATTATTTTGCCTGCATCGTGCGCAGCATATACGGCTTCAATTTTGCCGTTTTTGTCCAACACAACCAATTGGGTTGCATAACCATAAGCAAAATGGGTAATGATTTCTTTTACATCGGCACCAGGTTTGGTGGTCCAGTCGCAGGTGTAATTGCCTTTATAGGTTTTGCCAGAAAGTTCCTGCAAACTTAGCTTTTTCAAATCTTCACGTATTTGTATGGCTGCATCGAGAATGGCATTTCCGAGCAAAGCTGTTGCCCTTGAGGAAGTAGTCATCCCTGTTGGAATTCCGGCACTTGAATCAACAAAAACTTCAACGCTCGATGGCGGAATTCCGGTTTCTTCGCATAAAACCTGGGTGGCAACCGTATGCACGCCCTGTCCCATTTCAGTCCAGCCGTGGTGTAGTATAATTTGATTTTCCGATTTAATTTCGATGATTACATCGCTGAAATCTGCCATTCCATTGCCAACGCCGCTGTTTTTAATCCCACAGGCCAATCCTTTAAATTGCGCCTTATCATAATACGGTTTCACAGCTAACAAAGTTTCTTTTACACCAACCCCTTTGTGCAAAACCTGCCCGGTTGCTGTCATTTTGCCTTCGCTTAAAGCATTATCGAAACGGAATTGCCATCGGTCGAAATTGCCTTGCTTGCAGAGTTCGTCAATGCAGCCTTCGAGGGCAAAAGCAACCTGGTTGGCGCCAAAACCGCGCATGGCACCGCTTGGGATATTATTTGTGTAAACCGTCAATGCTTCGAGGTTGACGCACGGAAAATGATATGCTCCACTGGCATGACCTGCAACGCGTTCCATCACTTTTGTGCCAACCGAAGCATACGCCCCCGAATCGCCAACGGCATACAATTTCAATCCTGTGAGTTTTCCAAACTTATCGCAACCTACTTCCATATCCATATAAACCGGATGCCGTTTAGGATGCATACGTATAGATTCATCCCGCGAAAGCACCACTTTTACAGGCTTTTTTAAAAGCCAGGCAAACAAGGAAGCATGTCCCTGAACCGTCATATCCTCTTTTCCCCCAAATCCGCCACCGGTAGAAACCAGTGTAACCCTGACCTTTTCTTCGGGCAAATCCAACAGGGAAGCGACTTGTTTGCGATCAACATAAATACCTTGTCCGTTGGAATACAAGTGTATGCCCTCTTCAAAAGGCATGGCAACTGCACCTTCCGTTTCGAGGAAAGCATGTTCGATCCGCTGGGTTTGATACACTCCCTTGGCAACAAAATCAGAACCGGCCAATATTTCTTCAGCATTTCCTCCGCGATACACTCGGCAGGTTTCCAAAAGGTTATCCCGATTGGGATGAACTTTTAAAGCATCGTTTTTTATTGCTTCGTGTGGATCGGTTACCGGCGTTAAAATATCATAGGTTACCTTAATTAATTTTACTGCTTTCCGGGCAATTTCATCGGTCTCGGCAACAACTCCAGCCAACACATCGCCAATATATCGCGTTGTTTCGCCAGGTTTTATCATTAATGGCCAATCTTTGAAAATCAGTCCTACAAAACGTTCGCCGGGAATATCTTCAGCGGTAATTATTTTGATAACACCCTTTACTTTTAAGGCTTCAGTAGTATCAATTTTCAGTACCGTGGCTTTAGGATGATCAGAAAAATAAAGTGATCCGTGAAGCATTCCCTCAAAATTCAAATCATTTACAAATAAGCGTTTCCCAACTGCCATTTCATACGCCTCGTACTTGGGATAGGACGTGCCGACATTTCCTGAAAGTGTTGTGCTTGTTGCAGGTTGCTTTTGCTGAAGGCGTTGTGCAGCCTCATGGGTGGCATCAATAATTTTTACATAACCTGTGCAGCGGCATAGGTTGAGAGTAAGTGCCTGTTTTATTTCGTCTCTTGTAGGAGTGGGATTTTTTTGTAGAAGTACGTTTGTCCGCATCAGGAAACCAGGTGTGCAAAACCCACATTGAACGGCTCCTTTTTCAACAAATGCTTTCGCTAGTATATCCTTAACATTTTCGGGTAATCCTTCCAACGTATTTACAACAGCATTTTCAAGCTTTTTCAACGGAGTAAGACACGATAGTTTTGCTTCGCCATTAATCTCAACCATACATGCACCGCAAGCACCCTGGCAGGAACAACCGTCTTTTACGGAGGTTATATTTTTTTCGAGCCGGAGGAATTTAAGTAGGGTTGTTTCGGGGTTTCCATCGTAAAAGGTGGCTTGTCCGTTTAAAGTGAATTCTATCATTGTATAGGCTATTAGGCTGTTAGGCTGTTAGGCTGTTAGGGTTTAGACTGTTAGGGGGTTAAGCAGTTAGGGTTTGCGGAGTACTCTTATTAAAGCACTCAGTACTTTTCCAGTTTCGGTTAATTTCAATTCAGTTTCGTTGAAAGAGATTTCTGCTAAATACCCCAAACGGTAAGCTAAACCAAATTGATACTCAAGTTCTTTGAGAGAGCTAAAAGCAATTTCCCAAAATCGAAAATATTCGGTTTGGCTTTCCCTGGCACCTCCCTCAACAATATTAGACGGAACCGAAACAGCACATCTTCTCATTTGTGAAGTCAAACCAAATATTTCTTCTTTTGGAAACTTAGTGGTTAACTTATAAATTATTAGGGCAAGTTCATCAGCTAAAATGAAAGCTCTCAGTTTTGTATGATCTCGCATATCAATATTATTATGTTTTTTCGGAAACCTGATCGCGTATGTCTAAAAGCCAACAGCCTAAAAGCCTACAGCCTAATAACCTACAGTCCAAACCCTCCCAAAAACCTCTCAACTTCCACCATATCCGGCGAAACCGGCTGCGGAATTTCAAACAAGGCTTGCACCGCATTCAGGTCTTTTAACCCACTACCTGTTAGGAGAACCACATTTGTAGAACCTTTCGGGATTAAATACCTGTTTTTATAATCAAGGAACCCGGCAAAAGCTGTAGCAGCAGCAGGTTCGGCGAAAAGTCCTGTGTTTTTTGCCAGTTTGGAAGAAGCACGTAAAATATCATCGTCGGAAACAATGATGGTTTGTCCATGATATTTGGAGATAAAGCCTGCAGCCATGTAAAAATTCCTGGGAATATCGACTGAAATACTGTCGGCAATGGTATGCGAAGGGGTTGAAACGAAGTCATCTTTGCCGATATTATCAATCAAATTACTGCTTCCGGCAGCCTGAACAGCTACAATAATGGGCATTTTTTCGATAATTCCCAAGTGCAGCAAATCTTCAAATCCTTTGTACACGCCCGAAATAATTACGCCATCACCAACAGGCACAAAAATAAAGTCGGGCACTTGTTCTTTCAGTTGACTGAAAAGCTCGAAAGAAACCGTTTTCTTTCCTTCAATAGTAAGCGGGTTGTAAGCTGTGTTCCGATTGTACCATCCAAAGCGTTTTGTCGCTTCGATACTCAGGTCGAAGGCAAGATCATAATTCCCATCAACCGGAACAAGCGTTGCA
>CAJAXK010000213.1 GCA_903946925.1 uncultured Bacteroidales bacterium
AAAATAAATAATATATATATATATACCAAGCTATCAGCGTTTTATGTTTTTTGTTTAGTTTGGTACAACTGCACTATAATTCTTTCATAAGAATTGAGGGGGCGCGGGGAGAAAATTAATTTTTGTGCAGAAGGATAAAAAAGGAATTTTGTTTAATAAATAACTGCCGTAACCGGCAGTTATTAGCAAAGCATGAAGCGAAGCGGAATACCTTACCCAAAAAAGCAGCTTCGCCCAAGGCGAAGCTGCTCAGTCATTCAATACGCCTGTGGCTTGTGCTTTGATTGACCGGAGGGAGAAGCACGTTAACAACCTGGCTCAATAAGCCGGTTGTGGCGTGAAGCGAAGCTAAACACAACAAAAAAGGAGTGCTTCGCACGATTAAAAACAGAAAACCGCATTGCGGTTTTCTGATTGGTCGGAAACTTTTTCATCTTTTACCGGAATAAAAATATCTGAATCAATCTCGTTTCCCCAAGCATCCCATCCTGTTCTTTTATTCCTGGCAAACAATTCCAGTTTATTGCCTGGCGAAGTACTTTCTATCAACTCATAGAAGAAGTCAGGTTTTTTGGAATGTTTTGGATAGCCATTGATATAAGTCCTTTTCACATTGTACCAGGTTGCAGGGTTGGTTTTATTCGCTTTTAACTTCCCTTTTGTTGCGAATAAAAGGAATTCTGTATTGATACGGTAGGTTCCACCGAGGCCACCGCCAAACCTGTTTTTAGCCCAAACTAAGGTTGTGGAGTATTTGAAACCCCAGGAACTTACAACTTCATAAGCTAAAGGCAGGTGTTTGTTGGTTGCCCAAAGGTATAAATGAGCGTTATCGGCTGATAATGCTGAAACCGGCAATGATTTTATTTGTTCCAATGACAAAGTTGGAAAACTTACCATGCTGGCAATGTTTTCCTTTGGAATAAATACTTGTTTGTTCGCGATTGTTTTATACCCGGTTAGCTTTCTTCCGGCCTGAATTTTCCAGGGAGGGTCGGCCAAAATTACATTGTATTTTTCGGGAGTACTAAGCATGGACAGGGATAAAAATATTAATCAGTTCGGAATAAGATGGTGGCGTAATACCAAAAAGAAGAAGTATCCCGCAAGCTTCGTGATAATTGAATTTTATTTCAATTGGATCAATCCAGTCATGCCAGCCAATTTGTAGTTTGTGTTCGATGGAAATATTTTTTTGATAACCATTGTTTCTATCATGGTCCATAACGATTATAACCTCTGTTTCAAATAGTGTTATCCTGAATTGTTTTTTTAATTCTTGTTCCATAATGTTGAGTTTTTAGTAATTGATTATCTGTTGCGTGTCAAGGCAATAATATTTTCCTTTAGTTCTTGTGGTGTGACTGCTATCAGCGGTTCACAATACCCTAATCCGGAAAAGCAAGCTTCAGCCCTGTTATCTTTGATTATTACCATCAACCAAATACCATTAACGAGTAATCCGTATCTGAGAGGATCTGGGTCAATGAAATTGGAAACATATTTCTGATAATCAGTAGCGCCATTATCAAATTCATGGATAATATCTTCGTAAGTGATTGGTTTCTTTTCATCTGTTTGTTCCATAATAGTGTGTTATTGGTAATTGATTAACGGTTGCGTGTCCAGGCAATAATATTTTCCCTTAATTCTTGTGGCGTGACTGCTATCAGCGGTACACAATGACCAAAACCAGCAGCATAAGCTTCAGCTTTATTGTTTTCGATTGTTACTATTAACCAAGTCTTGCCAATGTTCAAACTCCATCTGCGAAAACCTGAGGCCTTGAAAGTTTCAGAATTATTGTAATCAACAGCATAATTATCCAATTGAAAGATAATATCTTCGAAAGTGATTGGTTTTTCTTTTTCAGTGGATGCTGGTAATTTAGGCTGGTAAATTTCCGGTATTTCGCTCTTGGCTTACTTTGTTAAGAGGATTACTATTAAGGTTATAGCACAGCCGATTAATCCAAATGCATAGAATTTGGAATATGTTTCTTCCGGGTCTGTTTTTTTTGACTGAATGAGATTTAATCCGGTCAAGCATTTGATCATAGGCCAGCAGCAAATCTTCAGCCATAACCCTGGTTTCAATATTAGATGGTGATTGATTGTTATTGGTCCAGAAACGCTGAACAAAAAGTGTTCGTTCAGATAAGCAATACTTTATAAATTGAGCAGAATCATCTTTTTGTTCCAAAGTTGGCTGCTTTGACGGAAATGATTGTTTTATGTAATTGAAGTATATTTTCATTGCTTAATTATTAAATTATTGGTTAATTGGTTGTAAATAAACGCTCTGAGAATTGAATAATTGAGAAGCCAAGGGCATCTGCCAATGATTTTTGAATCCTTGCGCCTTTAGAAACTTCCCAATTATTCAATAAATAGATTTTGTTGCAATGCGAAAACATGTAACTGGTTGAAATTCGTATTGCAATGGACCAGGAACAAATGTGAGGGGTAAATGATAAAGGATTAATTGAATTATATCCTTTATCATGTAAAAGCTGTTCGGCATCCTTAAAATTGTTTAATGCATGTTCTCTCCGCAACCCGCTCACCTGACCAGCTATAAAAACATAATCTGAACCTGAAAAGGCAGCTTGTTTTTGGTCAGAAACAAGCAGGTTTAATGATTCAACAATAACAGGAGCCATGTCATAAATGCACTCAACAGGTATTCTGTTTGCAGAAATATCTTTCAGTCCTAAAATGATTGAATCGACCATCATGTTTTTTTAATGTTAATGGTTGGATTGTTCAGCTTGAAAACTGTGTATGTTGAATTGAAAGAAATATCGCAAAAAAGGTTCGCGCCAAGGATGATATAAAACAGGCATTTATAAAACAGTTCATAATTTTCGGGTTTGACTATTTTAGAAATTTCGATGTGAATGCCTGGTTCCAGAGTTGCAATATATCTGTCAATTTTAGAAAGATAATTGCGAGAAACGCTATCCAGCAAAGAATACCAGATAATTGCATTTTCGTATGAGTTGAAAGCGTAATCCAAAGGATTTAGCATTTCAACTTCAGCAGGTTCAATATTATCTGTTTTTAGCAGAGATAATACGGAAACAATTTGAGGGCCGGAATAAAGGGCTGCTTCATTCATAGCAATTAGTTAAAAAGAGGATCTTCGTGGTTAATGTATTTTGAATTACCTACAATGAAATATTCAACTCCAGCAGATTTATCGTCCATTGCTTTTCCATCCCCATTAATCTTGTGAGGGTTGAATATTAATTTCCTGAAAATGCAATATGCTTGAAGTTTTTTCTTGAATTTAAAAGGGGTAGTGAATTTGCGGTCGGAAGGATTTTTATCGGCAAAATCATTATACAATTCATTCCTGGCAATTCTGCGGTTGATATTGTTGTTGTTGATGGTATTGGAATCAATATCATCACTTGTGCCAAAATATTCATCAACCCAGGACAGGAAACTTTCACCAATGAATTGACGGATCCGGCGAAGCTCCAGGCGTTCAATTGGGCCTTGAATGAGGCCAGAGCCGTTAATACCCCAATTCATTTTTGCCGCGTAAAAATACAGGTACAGGCAATAAGCCATGAAATTATAAAACAGGTTCCATTGTTTTTCATCCCATTCGGCGAAGAAGTTAATTCCAAAATCATCGATGGGTTTATGGGTGTCGTTGTAGTAGTCGGAAAAAGCGATTTGGAACTGCCTGTCTTTAAAAGAAGAGCTTTCGCCGTTAATGGCGTGGTTGGTAGTCATGTAGATTTTGGGCGTGTCATGCTCGGAGAGTGTGAATTTCTTTGTGCCTTTTACATTAACGGTAATTTTGCCGGTAATGACAGGGAAGAAAAACTCAAAGTCGATGTTAGCCCTAACATCGTCCAGGAATATGTTATCAATTTTTTCGGTAACTTCTTCCCAAATGAAAGGGTCGTCTGTAAGATCTTTAGCTTTGGCACCGATATAGGTTTGTGGTATAACCTGACCGATAGCAACGCCCAGGATAGATTTGCCGGTTCTGCCGTTGCTATCCCCTACCTCGCTTAATTTTCCATCCATTCCTACCACGGCTTTTTCGCATGATTTATCGCGGTATTTGTGTAACAAATAGCCGATAGCAGACATTTTGCTGAGAAGGTGTAAATTTGTTTCCAGGCGTTCAGGGATGGAACGTTTATCGGTAGCGTAAGGGATCCAGCCGTTTGGATTAATAAATTTGTTCCAGAAAAATTCGCCGGTATTGTTCAGAAACCTGAGAAAATGACATTCGGAAGCTGCGGGAGATAGTTCGATATCGAATTGATTAAGAAAGATTGAAGTGTCAAGACCTGGAACATTCATTTTGTCGATATCGGATTGTTCGAACCTTTTGATTTTCATAAATTCGGAAGGAAGGAGCTTTGCATCGAAGTCGTTGATTTTATCCTTCCAGACATTGTATTGCAATTCATTCAGAGGGTGTTCAGCCACACCTTCAGAAGTAATACGCCAATATTTATCCCGAAAAAACAAGATTTGGTAATTTTTATCAGAGGTTTCAAATTTGGGATAGACAAAGTCCATTTGGCCTAATTTATCCGGTCCCAAATACATATTACCACCTCGATAGAGCATATCCATTACATCAACCAAATCTTTTTTAGCAACTATTTCCTTGGTGAAGTCAAAAACAAAGTCGCGGATCTGATATGCTTCCATCACGGTTACAACTTTGTTTTCAATCCTGGCTAACTGGTATTGTTTGTTGGCCATTTTGATACGGCCGAAGCCGCGACGGGCAAGGAAGTTGTAAGCGTATAGATACCGGAAATGAACTTCGGTTCTGGTGAAGCCAGATTTATCTTCCCGGTGTATCAATTCCCAATACTGTTCATCTTCGGTAAGAGGCTGTGAAGCTTCAAGTTCTTCATCTTTATTGAAACGCCATTTATGTTTTCCGATTTGGAATTCAGGCAAACCAATAAGTTCATCCTTATACCTTTTGGAGAAGGATTCTGCATTATGCAAATCCCAATATTCCTGTAATTTGAGATCGGAAACCGTTGAGATTTTGTTGAGCTGAATAAACTTCCCCTGCCCGTTTTTTTCGTTAATGGTTGCGTTAATATCATCCAGCAGGGAAGTTTCCTGACCTGCCAGGGTGTTTGTAAGAAGGTCGTCAATCCCTTTATCGTTATTATCATTTGGTTTTATATAGGCGAAATACGTTTCCAGGTAAATGCCCATATTGATAAAGGTTTTGAAGTATTCTCGGAAGTTCCGGACAGCATAATAGAAGTTGTAAGGCCGTTTATCAACCTTATCCCCTACTTTCAGGTTATTGCTCAAGTGATCCCAATCGCTGTCAAGCAGAAAGATAACTTCTTCCACTTTGCAAGCCTGAATGAGCAATTGTAAATCATAAGGCAAACGGCCTTCAACAGCAATATTTTGTATTCCCATGATGCCGACGGAAGGAATGCCATGGAGCGAAGCTTTTAAAGCTTTTTTTTCACCTTCCTGAATGAAGAGCCTTTTTATTACTCTGCGTTCCTTGTATATCTGACGGATTGTTTCAGGAATGAAAAGGTGAGAGCCAGAGCCGTAAGGGCTGCTGTACTTCATTGGTTTGCCAGCTTTATCTTTATGAAGGTCGGGGTTCTGCCATCGGATGCGGAAGAGAGGTTCTGATTTGGTAGATTTGGGTTTCTGGTACATGATGGGTTTCCCATCGAGATCCAGGTACCAAATGATCATATCATCACCCGAACAAAGTTTGCCATACTGATCCCTTGTACCAGGTTCGAATACATCAATGATGGTAGTCCTATCATCATCATTGCGCATTGCTTTTTGTTCATCTTCTTTAATGCCAGACATTTTCAATTGCCGGTCGCGGAAAGTTTCAGGTTTGGGCTGAGCTTTCCGTTGTGGGCCTTTGGGCTTTGGTGTTTCAACAATATCAATGCTGAATATTTTTGCAACAATGGCTAGAGCAGTCGGGAAGCTTACCTTTTTGTAATCCATCACAAACTGAGTGCTGCTGTTACCGCCATAGCCACATTTGAAGCATTTAAAAATCTGCCTTGATTTGGTAATGACAAGGCTTTCTTCTGTATTGCAATTATGGCATTTAGCAACCGTTTTGTTACCCTTTTTCTTTAGTTCAATAAAATCACCGATTGTTCTGGTAATTTCAGATTCCTTTAGTATTTTTTCTTTCAATTCATTTGAAATCATAAAAGCGAGACAATAAAATGTAGTACAATAAAAAATTTCAAGAAAAGGATTTGAATCGAAAGAGTTAAGATCCTGAAAGAATCTTATACATATTGATTACATTGAACCGTTCTGTAAATGAGGCATCGGTAGGGATATCAGAAGGTGAAATGTTTGTGGAAATAATTATAAGTTTAGGGCTAATATTAAGCTGTTCGTATGGCATACCAATTGCAATAGACCGAGTGAAAAAATATAAATCTTCGAGCTGAGCGGCAGCAAGCAGGTCATAAATAATTACAGCCTTTGTAGCTGCATTGCATTTGGAAAATAAATCTCGTGAAATTGAAGGCTCGATTACAGAGCAAAATTCACGTTCAGATTTATTAAGGTTTTCTATCAGTTTTTCTGCTTGTACAATGTTTTTTCTTAAGGATGGACCGAGTATTAATGTATGTTTTTGCATGATTTTACAATTTGGAAACAGTTACCAAGCGGCCTGTTCGCTTAGTTCTGCCATAAGGTTAGTGATTGTGTAATTTGTGTTTTCGAGTTTTTCTATAAGCATGGTCTGTTTCACTTCGCTTTCGTTTGGATATACAATTGCTTTTTGAATCAAACCATTGTTTCTGTTAATACGCTCTATGAATAAGCTGTTTATTAAGGCAACTTCTTCTTCGTTAAGAAACAAGTGTATGGGGTGGCGTTCTTCTGACATAAGAATAGATTAAAATGGCAAATCATCTTCAGAAGCAGGATTGGAAGGTAATGGAGGGCTGGAAAACCCCTGGTCAGGTGAAGATGAAGGAATTTTTGCAATAACATTCGCTTGTATATACTCGAACAAAAATTTCATCTGTTCTGTATCGTCGTAAGTATCTTTTCCTTTAACTTCGATTTTCTTCATTTGTGGAAGATCCCCTGGCTGGTCCTTTGTCCACTTCAAAGGAACTTTCACACCATTTTGAGTAACCCATGTAAAAGGATGGTCAGCTTTTGCAATTTTTATTTCGATTGGGTTTTTCAAGTTGATATTTGGTAAGCGCATCAAGATCCCTTTACTTTCCCGGGATGAATATTGTGTGGCAAGGGAATAAACTTCTTCTTTGTCGCGGAGGGTAAAGACAATATTCCGGAAAGTTCCATTTGCATTTTCAGTTTTAAAGTCCTGAACATTTTCAAGGAAGCCAGAAATGCTATCAAAGTGCAGTTCAAAAACTTTTGTTCCGTTTTTGTTAATGCGCTCTTTGGCTTTTGGGTTGGACTGGTCGGTTTTAACCGTAAATTTTCCGTCGTAAACAGAAATAAAGATTTTGTTTTCGCTTGTATTTTCCAGCATGATAATTAAGTATTAAAAGGGATGTTAATCAATGTTTTTTAAAATTTCGTTTGAATGATCAATCAGTTCGTTGACCTGCCTTATTTCTTTATTTAAAGCATCTATTTCCTCCAACGACTCAGAGAAATTTCGGGCCATCATTAAAGAGGTAGCGGCAATTTCGAGGCATTTCAGGTTTAGGTTAATTAAGGGTTTTGAGCCCAGGACAAACACGTTCATCTTACATTTCCTCCAAGTTTGAAATTACGATAGTTACTTTGCAAAGTTTTTTCAACTTGGCTTCGGCTTCTTTTTTGTTTTTTACACCAGTAACCGGAAGTGACCTGGTAAATTCTTCTCCATTATCTAGGATGGAATAAGTAGCCATAAATGTTTTTTTCTTTGACATAAGCCTATGCATTTAAAAGTTTTGAAGATAAATTATTGGTTATGTGAATATTTCTTTGCTGATAAAAGAAAAGTTTTTTTGAAATAATGCAATTCACAGTCAGGAACAATTTTAATTGTTCAACTGTATTGGAATTAATTTCTTCGATATAAGCTTTCAATACACTTCTTTCAAAAGCAATTCTAAGATTACACATTAAACTAAGAGGCAGGTCGGCAAACATGCCAATGCCTCCATTATGAATAAAATAGATTTTGCCATGCTTGTAATAGAATTTGTAGTCAGCGAAAGCGAAATAAAGATGTTTCATAGCTGATAAGCTTAAAGGTTAGAGATTTCGTTTTTACGTTTCATTTGAATAGCTTTTTCTTCTTTGGCCAGGGCAATAGCTTCATCAATGATGAAGTCGTTATTCCGTAGCCCTTTCAGGACCAGTGTGATAAACGCTTTGCTTTTTTGGGTTCTTTTGCTCAAAGTAGTTAGAGCACCTCTTGACAGCGATTTTTTTAATTTTTCAAGCTCTTGCAGTTCCATTTTTTAAAGAATTAAATTAATTAAAGAATTAATGTATTTTTAAAGGATTATTTAATAAATGTTTACATATAGATAACAAAATGTCGTATATTTGTAAACAAGTAACAAAAATAAATAAAGAAAACATACTAATCAGTTAAGAAAATCATAAAACATAAGATTTTCTTATATTTATATTCATTCTTAATAATGGAATTATGGAAACCATAGGAGAAAGGCTTTCCGAAGTTATTGGAAGCCTGAACATTACTAACCGAAAATTTGCAGAAGCAGTCGGAGAGCATGAAGCGAAAATTTCTTCATACCGGAGGAATATGTATAAGCCAAGTGCAGATACTATTGTCGCAATAGCGGAAACGTACAGAAACCTTAATATACGGTGGCTTTTGACCGGGGAAGGTGAAATGTGGCGGGAAGAAACGGCAGTGGATAGAACTTTAAAGCTTTCTGAGCAAAAAACGAAGATCATTACTTTGCTTACAGATATGCTTGTAATGAATCACGAATTGCTAGAGAATATTGCTGAGTTGGTAGGTACTGAAAAGCAAATTTTACTTAAACAAATAAAGACAGGCTTTCATAATCAATAAGATACACACAAATAAAGCAAAATGCAATTTTACTTTGCTTAATAATTCATAACTGTGTCAAGGGGAGGGGGTTGAATAAATGTAAGTAATTGGTAATATGCAGTTTACTAAGTAGTTTATATAGAATTGATACAGATAGCGTTAGTTTTTTACTTATTATTAATTATAGGACTTTTTATAGAAATCTAATTATTATGATATTCAATTATGGCGTGAATTTATTTGCAGATGAGTCCTGACATCGTTTAAGCGATATTACTTCAATTTTATCTTTGAGTCCACTCCGAAAAGTCTTTTTTCGCCACAAAGGCACAAAGGCACAAAGTCTCTAAGTTTCACTAAGTTTATAACGCTGAATAACAATGCTTTGTGAACCTTTGTGTCATAGTGTCTTAGTGGCGTTTCTTCATTTTTAGGTTTTCGGATCTGACTCATATCTTTAAGTATTTTGTAAACAAGCCGATGTTCGTCGTTTATATGCCTCGACCAACAAACCGACAACTCATGTTTAAGACATTAGGGTTTCGCTACGCCTGTGGTTGGCGTTTCTGCTATAATATACAATATCTGGGAAATCTTCTTTTGTACGGCTTTGTTTCCGCTTTTTTCCAAAACAATAGATATTCTTCGGCTACTGGTGTATAATTATTTCCATATTTAAGGGTAAATGTCAATACCCTGTATAATATTGGATTGTCAGTAGGTTGAGTTTGCGTTTGTATATTTTGATTATTTTTGTAAAAATTAAATTCTATGGAAACCTTAATTATTCACCTGGATAAAAGCGCCGATAAAGCAAAGTTGAAATCTGCATTAAAATTGATGCGCGGAATTGCAAGTGTTACGGATAAAATTACCCGATCCGATTTCGAGGATATGGCGGACGATATTTTGGTTAAAGAAATGATAAAAGCCGAAAAAAGCCCTTTATTGTCTTATGAGGATGGTAAAAAAGAGTTTTCGCGCATTAAAAAAAGGTTAGCTAAATGATAGTAAAATACCGAAAAGCCTTTTTTGCTGATCTGGCAACTATAAATCGGCTTGATTCCATTGATAATATTGAGTTTGTTACAGAGTGCGCCAATAAAGAAATTAACCCTGTGGATATTCCCGGATTTAAGTGGCTTAGACAATATCCGGGAATAGCAAGGGTTGAGTGTGTTCCATATCGCATTGGCGTAGAAGTTATAGGCGATACAATTATTTTTAAACGCGTGCTTGACAGGTCTGTTTTTTATCTTCAATTTCCATAAAAGTATCATCATCCCTCCTATCCAAAAACCGCCTTATCTGGCCATGGCGCATATCGTTGCACGCGTGTAATAATGTCGTGGAACTGAAACTCATGGATAAGGTTGCATGTTATAAGCACGAATGACAGGCATTTTAAAAACCTGGGTTAATCCATTTCGTGGATAAGGTTAAGCAGGTTTAACTGAACAAAAAATTAATCGCAGAAAACCGCAAAGTTTATCGAAGAGAACTGCATAGAAATGCGATTTTTCTTGCTCTGCCACTCTTTGCGAGTCCTCAGCGCACTTTGCGTTTACACTTTCAGTATCCACATTCATTTACTAAACGACATTGAATAACGAATTATGGCTGTTAATCAGTGGGTTATATTCGTCAACCGTAATTCGTACACCGTAAATCATAAATAAACCTGACTTTTTGGACAGACTCTAATTATAGAGAAAGGCAAAACACCGGTTTGGGTACGGCATAACAGTTATCGTGCTATTCTTTATGTTTTTGATGCAAAGTTTGTTATACACCGAGTACCCACATCGGCATACTCAGTGGTCACCCAGCACATCACTCCGAGGTTTTCTTTTTTAGGGCTATCGGAGCAGACTCAAAAGCTTATCTCCCATATACTGCATTCCTGCCCCAAAAATTAAAATTTGAGCCATAGTGGAGGTAAAAAAGTCCTAAGCCTCGTTTAAATCCTCCCAACGTATGTTCCTATTTGATTTTTTCTCCGACAACTCCTTTTTGCTTTCAATCCGTTTCAATTTCGATCCTTTAGTTGGCTTTGTGGCGATTCGTTCTTCATCGGTTTCAAAAGCCTTTATAATAAGGCTGCAAAATTTATCAGTTACCAATTTCCGGTTTGCCAACTGGGTGCGTTCGCGGCCTGAACTAATCCGAAAAATGCCATGCTTCGAAACCCTTGTATGAAGTTCAGACAAAATTATATCTTTTTGATCCTGGGTCAAGACATTCGATTCCAGTACGTTGAGCAATAAAATAACTTTGGTTGAAACCTTGTTTACATTTTGACCACCGCTCCCACTGCTCCTTGTGGCTTCGAAATGGCATTCTAATAGAAGGGTTTTAAGGTCAGGAAGGTTGTCCATAATTTAAAAAGTGCGTTTATCGTGTATCAACAAAATCAATCTGTATAATACCATGCAAAGTTCAGAAAAGAAAACTGAAAGTAAAAATCTATTCCCCACCGACTTGAATCTTGTTTTATTCGGGAAAAGCAAAAGCTTTGGGAATAATCCCTGCTTGTATTGAATCAATAACCAAACCATTATCGGCTTTTATTCGAACTACAATTCCATTGTTTATATAGTCTTTTGCATCACAAGCATACAAGTATCCAGTTTTATTTTCGTAATCAATTGAATAAAAATTCCTGGAAACCAATTTTTCAGGCGATGAACCAGAAGTTTCTATATTGAAGCTATATATCCCATAATTGTAAAGGAAATAGATTTTTGATTTTTGCTTATTGATTAGCAATTTTTCAGGATGTAAATCACTGGATGTGAAGCTATAATTGAAATCAACCGAAAGTGAAACGGGATCAATCCTCATCAACTTCCCGGGCGTATCCCCACTTTGTGGCCATCCGGTAAACCCTTTTCCTTTACAAATTACCCAAATACGGCCATTGCCATCGGCTACCATACCTGATGGGGCCTCCCCTACTTTTATAGTTTTAACAACCTTATCTGTACCAAAATCTATTACTGTAATTGTGCTATCAATCCCTAAACCACCCATATTAGCAACATAAACATATTTCCCCGATTTCAGCATGGCATCCGGCCCTGTACCTGCGGCTATGTTGTTTGTTACTGTATTCGATTGAAGATCAACCACTGCAATCTGACCAATCCAATCGCTCACATAAGCTTTTTTTGAATCAACAATCAAAAATTGGCTTGGGTTAGTAAGATTGGCAATTAACCCTTCCGATTTAAACGTTGTTGCATTTACCACTTCCACTTTTGCGGCATTGTTTACAACAATATATGCTTTGTTGTTGTACAGAGTTATGGCCTGCGCAATGTTGCCAAGCGGGCGGCCATTAACGGCATCAAAAATATCCTGTTTTGCCAGGTTGCTGTCGGGCTTGTAAAAGGTAATTGTTCCGGTACCGGTTTGGAAAGGGCCTTCGTTCACAATAAAAATGCCATTGCTGAAAGCGCCTTGCTGGTTATCCTCATTGTCTTTGGTACAAGAAGTAAAACTAATTGTGGCTAAAAAAGCCAAAACCTGAAATGTTGTTTTAAATGTTCTCATTTTACAATTTGTTTAACTATATGGTTATTAATAAGTTTACCGAAAAAGATATTCCCGGTTCAGGATAATTCTGCACGGATTGATACGTTTTATTCATAAGGTTCCTGATTTCCGCTTGAAGCCTGAAGCCGGAGTTGGAAAATTTGAAATCAGTCCCGATATAAAAATCCAAAAGGGAATATGAGTTAAGTGCCTTTGAATTATCGCTCTGTATGTATCTTTTCCCTGTTAAAGAGTACGAAAACATCACATAATGGTTCCCTTTACTTACATAAAAAGTTTCGGCTATTTTATGTATAGGTATATAAATCAATTGATTATTGATTATGCTTTGCTCGGTTTCTTTTGTTTCGCGGTATGTTGAAGGGGTATAATTATATCCTAACCTAAAATAACCGTTAAAACCAGATATCTTAAAATCGGTTTTTGATGCAACTTCAACGCCACGGCTCCAAACTTTAAGTACATTTTGTGGCGACCATATACTCGTATTTCCAGGCACCCACTGTATCATATTGTTAATGAACATACTATAAATATTTATTGATATTTTTGATTGATAATATTCGGTTTGCTTTAATTGAAATGCTGAGCCGGCTTCCAGGTTCCAACTTTCTTCAGGTTTCAGGTCTGGATTTCCCCCAGGAAGCCAATAGCGGTCATTCATGGTCGGAGTCCTGAAATTTCGTGATATGGCTAAGCTTGCAGAAATATTTTTTGAAACCGGAACTTCGGCACTAAGAGATGGACAAAATGGTATTTTGAATCCCTTTGAAAAATCTTGCCTCAAATTCAAAACACTTTTTACTCCATTTTTTAACTGATGATAAGCCAATCCAAGCCAGATTGCCCCCTCAGGTTGGTATTCAATATCTTCATAATAAGGCACATCAGCCCTTATAACGTGAGTGGTAGTACCAAAGCCTATGGTGAATTGTTTTCCCAGTATCCGCTTGTATTCAAAATCGGATTGTAGTGTGTTCAAATGATAAAAAGCATCAATTAAAGCAGACTGGCTTTGATAGAGTTCTTTTTCGTCAATATATGCTGTTCGTATATTAAAGGATTGGCGCTTTTCAATATATTGCCATTGAAGGCTGCTCCTTATAGCCCGATCCCACTGCGTTTGGTCGCTCGTAGCCATGGTCATGGTAGGAGGAATTTGTCTGTCGGTTAGCTGATACCAAAACCCTGCTGAAAGTTTCTGTTTTGTATTTAGTTTATATTCAGCCTGATGTATGCTTGAAACCGATTTAGATAATGCGTGATCAAGGTGTTTTGTTTTGCCGTTGAAATCGGTATATTTGAAATCATTTGGATTCCAATCGCCTGACAATGAGCCAATATAGGCAATTTTACTGCCTCCAGCACCCATTTTTATTGCAGCTCCAAATTTACCGGCTGTTGAGCCTGATATGAATACCGATGTTTTAATTGGCGATGAATAATCCATTGTATTTGACAAGTGCAGGCTGCCACCCAAAGCACCAGTTCCTAACAAGGCACTTGCGCCACCAGCCTGAAGGGAAATATCACTAAACTCAAAAGTAGATATGCGCGAAAGATCAGCCATTCCCATATTGGGCTGGCTAAGGTTTATCCCATTCCAAAAAACACCTGATTGCGTTGAATTAGTTCCACGCATGCTTAAGGTTGAAATGCCACCGGAACTGTAAGAACGGATGAATACCGGCGATTGTTCTGAAAGCAAAGTGGCTACGCTGATTCCTTTACGGACATATAATGTAGTGCTATCAATTTTTTCTATTTTTAGCCCGGCCGAAAATATCGAAATCTTGTCGGCTTTAATTTCAACACCCGGAATTGACAAAACCGTATCGTTCAACTGTGCCGAAACATTCAGCAACGAAAATATACAGATGGTTAAGAAGGGTACCCTAATGGACATTTTTAAGAAAATAAGGGTACAAACAAGACAAAATCCAACCATGAATCGGAACCGCCGCTGCTTTTAACCCGAAAGCATTGAACATAAAATCATCGGCAGGTCTTCTGACTTACTCCCCCTTTCCGGCGCCTTCCCATGATGTACAAACATCGCAGTGGCATAAGGATTGCCGGTGGGCTAATTTGGAGTTTACAGCAGCGGGACTGTCCAGGATTTGCACCCGGTTCCCTTTTCAGGCATACCCATTGCAAATGGGATGCACACCGTTGAAGCGGCAAAGATAAATTAATAAATGGGTAATTTACAAAAAAAAGATTTTAGCTTTTTTGTTCAAACAGTGGATAAACTAAGGCAAATCTGGCTCATCAGTTGTAATAAAGTGTTCTATTCCAGGATAATAAAGCTTCTTGCTGGCAATATTTTGAGGATAGGTAAAATAATGCATCAACGATTCGGCTCCCAGTGTACCATCGTTCATAAAAAGTTCGACATGGATAACGGCAATGTTTTTCCTCATTTCCAACAAATTGGCTCTCAAGCGAAAAGGTGCTTTCTCCATCAATACAGGTTTAAGGAGTTTCACTTCCATTTGCGAGGTAACCCCGGCTGTTTTTAATTTTACGAAAACATACCAACTTGCAATTTCATCCATTAAAGTGGCTTGAATCCCGCCATGTAAAACGCCAACCCAACCTTGCAAATGATTTTCAGGCTGCCAATCGCAAAGCACTTCATCGCCTTCGACCCTGAAATTCATCCGAAGACCTAAACTGTTTGTTGGTGAGCATCCAAAACAATTGTAACCCTCAAGTTTGTGAAATGGGTTCTTAATTTCTATTGGTTTTAATGAATTTTTCATTTTTTCGCCTTCGATAAATTGGGGATATTTTACAAATAAAAAATGCCTGAAAAAGCTCAGGCACTTTCTATTATTGAGTTGGTGATTTCGCTTATTTAACCTGACCTTTCATGTACTTGGTAGTTTTCGTAACTTTTCCGGCAGCATCATATTCCAACCATTTGCCTTCCTTCTCCCCGTTAACATAAGAGCCTTCCTCCATTAACAGGCCTTCTTCGTTGTAACTTTTCCACACCCCGCTCAAAACGCCTTTCACATAAGTTCCCTCTGATTTGAGCTTTCCGTTTTCGTAATACTCTTTTGTGAACCCATTTTCGATATTTTGGCTAAACTCCTGTTCGCTCATGATTTTTTTTCCTGCATAAAAAGTTTTTTGAACACCCTGTAACATATTGTTTACATAATTGTACTCTGCAACCGGGTCGCCATTTATTGAGTAGAAATTAGAAACACCATTTTTCATATCATCCTTGTATTCAGATTCTTCAGTTAATTTACCTGCCGAATTTTCGTAATAAATCTTTTTCTTCCCGTTAATTTTTCCATGCAGGTAATCAATGGACGAGGCTAAGTTGGTACCATAAAAAAACTTTTTCGCTGTGCCTTCAAGTAAGTTGTTTACGTAATAGGATTCGCTTACAAGATATCCTCGTTGATCAATATCAACGGCAATCCCATCGCGCATTCCAAGTTTAAAATGTTCAATCCGGGTGAGTTTACCATCGGTAGCGTAGCTAGTCCAACAACCATCTTTTTGATCATTGGAATAGTTGCCTTTGGTTGTTCCTGTTGAAGTTTTTTCTTCCCAGGCACCTTGTTTTAATCCGTTCGACCCCATTTGATTGAAACTGTTTTGAGCCATAACAAACGAAATGGAAACCAGTAACAACAGGCTGGTATTAAGTAACTTTTTCATTATATTAATTGGTTAGGTTTTATTTATGTAATTGATTTAAAGATTTTTAAAACTAATTGATGTAACAAAAATAACTTGGGAACAAGTATTTTGTTTCTGTTTTTTAGTCTGTGCAAATTTACTTATTATTATATCATTGTCAAATTATAGATTTAACATTTTTTCGTTAGTCGATTTTTTTTTGTTCGTATAAATTTATCGTGGAACCGAAATGTTTTTTTGAGATATTGCACAAAGAGTAGTAGTTTTGTGGCAATAGAAAACAATCTATTGGTTGATTATGAAACAAACCTCGCTTATCCTAATGTTTTGTGCAATTGCATTTTTTGCAAATGCACAGGATATAATCACCTTATTTTCAGGCGAAGAAATCAAGGCTCACATTGTTAGGGTTTATCCAAAAGAAGTATCGTTCACTTTGGATTCAAAAACTGACACCTTAATCTTGCAACGTGTTGAAATAGAAAAATTAAAGTATAAAACTGGAATTGTAATTTATTTGAACCAGCCCCAAAAACCTGATTTTACCACTGAACCTTTTAGCGACAGTCTTTTCCGTTTGGGACAAAGGGATGCAAGTATTTATTACAAAGGATATAGACCGGCTGCAACAGGAACTTTGATATCCAGCTTCTTTATCCCTTGGGGTTTGATTCCTGCAATTGCCTGTTCCCATACCCCACCATCAATGCAAAACCTCGATTACCAAAATCAAACCCTAATCCAAAACCCCAGCTATTACAAAGGTTATAGTGAAAACGCTTACAAAATAAAGAAGAAAAAAGTTTGGACTGGTTTTGCAATTGGTACGGGCATAACCCTTGGTATTTATATAATTTCTTTTGCCGCGGCAACTGCGGTTTATGCGTTGTAGATATGGACTAAAATGTTTTAGTCCCCTATTAGGTTTTTTCAATTTTGCGCACACATCCTTTGCCTTGGATGTATCCATCATATCGAAGTTTCGTTGTTTAACAAAACATTTATTTTGTTACTTTAGCACGAAATTGATTCAAAACAGGAAATAACACAAAACAATTACTTCAAAATACAGGTTTATGAGCACCATATTGATAATTGACGATGATTTAATGATTTTAATGATCCTGAAGCAAACCTTAACGAAGGCCGGATACGGTGTGCTTACAGCGAGCAGTGGCGAAGAAGGGATACTTTCCTTGGCTAATTCAAACATTGATCTTGTTCTTACCGATTATATGATGCCTGGTATGACAGGGATAGAAGTGCTTAATACAATAAAGAAAAACAAGCCTTTGGTGCCCGTAATTATGTTAACTGCGCATGGCGATGTGCCCCTTACCATAAAAGCCATACAATTGGGGGCTTCCGATTTTATCGAAAAACCAATACAATCAAAAGAATTGGTTGAAGTGATAAAGCGTACCTTGGATATACAAGAACAGGCCCTGAGTGTTTCAAAACCCTTTTCAAAGGATTCGCGTAAAGTTATTGAAGAAAACCCATTGATTGGGAAAGTAGCCGCTATGCGCGAAATTTTTAAAAATATAGGGCGTATTTCGCTTAACAGGATTAGTGTGTTGATTAATGGCGAAACCGGAACAGGTAAAGAGCTTATTGCTAAACTAATACATCACAGTGGGGTAACCCGTGAATTTCCTTTTATCATTATAAACTGCTCGTCAATTAACGACGATGCCTTGTCGAAAGAAATGTTCGGGTACGAGAAAGGAGCTTTTGCGGGAGCTAACGAGAATAAAAAAGGTAAATTTGAACTTGCCGGCGAAGGCACTATTTTATTGGATGAAATATCCAACCTTTCCGACAATTTGCAAATCAAACTCTTCAGGGTTTTGCAGGATATGGAGTTTGAAAAACCTGGAATGGCTGAACCCATGCCTTTAAAAGCCCGCATTATTGCCTCGTCGAACAAAAACCTTGAGCAGCTTATTGTCGAAGGCCGTTTTCGGGAAGAATTGTATTACAGGCTTAAAGTTTTTACAATCGATCTCCCTCCTTTGCGCAAACGTAAAGACGATATTGACGAACTTACCCAGTTTTTTATTCAAAAGTATAACCGGAAGTTTAAAAAAGAAGTAAATCAGGTTGGGGAGGGCTTTTTTGAAAAAATCAAGAACTACGATTGGCCAGGCAATATACGCGAATTGGAAAATTCAATCCTTCAGGCTATGATTGTTTGCAAAGGCAACGTTCTCGAAAAAGCCGATATTAACTTGGCAAAAAACGAAAGCATAGAAGCAACCATTTCAATACCAGTATTGGCCACTCTTGCTGAAATAGAGAAGGTCCACATTAAACAGGTTCTCGACACCTTGAACTGGAATAAAGTTGAAACGTCAAAAGCCCTCGATATCTCAAGGCCAACTTTAAATGCAAAAATTGAAAAATACGAATTGAAACCAAACGAAAAATAGACGGTTTAAAACAGATAAAGCAATAGATGTTAAACAATTGTAAATATTCGCGGGTTTACCTTTTAGGTGTTAGGATTTGGGGGTTAGGTGTTAGGGTTCATCATCTTAGGTGATATTGTGGATTAAAATCAAGCATTATTTGAACAGCAGAACCCTAAAAGCCTACAGCCTAATAGCCTAAATCAATTAAAGTGGTATGTTATTCGTTTTTAATGTTTTGTGTGAAATATCACTATCAATTTATTTGATATTTGGCACAAAAAAAGACCGTAAAATTACGGTCTTTTTTTTGAGTGTAACCAGTAGCTATTTTGCAACCGGTGCAGAACTTTGGTTAACATTATTTTGTGGCATTTGTGCACCATTGGTGGCTTCAACCACGTTTCCAACAATTTTTAACTGTATAGAAGGCACTTTTGCATTCGACATAACGGTAATAGTTTTGTTAATAGGGCCTACACGATTGGTATCGTATTTTACTTTTACCGAAGCTGACTTTCCTTTAAGGATAGGTTCGCGTGGCCATTCAGGAACCGTACAACCGCAAGAGGACGAAACATTAGATAAAATGAGTGGCTCAACACCGTTGTTCTTGAATTTGAATTCGCAGGTCCCATCTCCGCCTTTGGTAACGGTTCCGTAATCATGGGTTGTCTTTTCAAAGGTAATAACCGGAGCATTTGGGTTTTCAACTGCTTTAGGGGTAGCATCTTGAGCCATTGCAGCAAAGCCCATCATAATTGAAACGCCTAATGTAACGAGTACTTTTTTCATAATTGTATTTTATTGGTTTAAGTTAAATTTATTGGTTTCGGTCTGTGGAAAATCTCCTACAAAGCTAGCAGGAAATCAATTTTTATGCCAACATTCAGATAGCGACAACAAAATTATTGAAATTTCTATTCATCTTTGATGTAATTCAAGTTAAAACTATAAATTTGTCTAAATTTAACAAATCATTATGAAAAAGCTTTTTTTTCTTTCTTCCTTAATCCTTCTCTGTTCAATACTAATTTCGTGTATGTCTGCCAAAAAAACTGAAACTGCCAACAACAACGCTAAGTCAAGTATTCCAGGACCTAAAGCTATAATTTATCAAACCAAAAATGATTATTCAAAATTAGTCCCGGTGATGCTGGGCGAGGATAAGAAATCAATTGAATCATATCCTGATATAAAGGATGTGTTTTATGATGGCAAACTTGCTTACCCAATCGAGTTGAAAAATGGTTATTATCTTGATAACCGCGGAATCGGGAAGAATGTCGCATTTCTTTCCCTTACCTACGATGAGTATTCGAAATTGCCAAAAACACCTAATACCGATGAACTTTGGCCACTTATTGTTGATAAAGACCCAATAAAAACAATGTATAATTGTGGTTTGCGATCATCATTTGGCGATATTGCAGATGAATTGAATTTAAAAATTATTTCTGGCGATTTTTCAACGTTTTCAAAAATTAAGTAGTATTAATGTATTGTGCTGTTTATGTGCATTTTAGCAAACAATATTTTTAAAAAATATAGGTAGCTGTTGATAACTTTTTAACAAATTTTATGAATAGTACACATATAGATATGCTGACATATTTATTTTTAATCTATTTTTGTTTTCGAAGAGTTTCTCCTAATTTAGATTTTTCGGTTTAAACTAATTTAAACTAATCCCCATTTCTTTGGAAAATTCAATCCCACTTGTTAAATTCCTTGATGGTAGAAGTTTCTACTATTCTTTCTTGGCCGGAGCTCAGCGCATTTTCGAGAATCAGGGCTTACTCAATAAAATAAATGTTTTTCCTGTTGCCGATGCCGATACCGGTACAAATTTGGCCAGTACAATGCGCTCCATTGTTGACAGCCCAATTCCGACCAATACTGTAAAAATGGCAGCTGCCGCGCTTGCCGATGCAGCTTTGGTTGGCGCACGTGGCAATTCGGGGATTATTTTCGCACAATTCCTTTACGGTTTCAGCAACGAAATTGAGAACGAGAACAATTTAACTGTTGAGAATTTTTCGCGCTCCATCACCAAAGCGGTAACGTATGCTTACGAAGCTATTGCCAACCCAGTGGAAGGCACCATGATTTCGGTAATCCGCGAATGGGCAGAGTTTATCAATACCATGAAAGAATTGATTGACGATTTTGTGGAATTATTGATAAAAGCGCTTCAAGTAGCCAAGGAATCGTTAGCAGATACAACAAGGCAAATGGCTGTATTGGCAAAAGCAAATGTAGTTGATGCCGGTGCTAAAGGCTTTGTCCTGTTCCTCGAAGGGATGATTGATTTTTTCAAAAACCGGCAATCCATACGGAGGCTGGCAATCCCAATGAATGAAATGGTTTTGGAGGAAGTGCAAACCTTTTCGCACGAAGAAATCACCCAAAGGTATTGCTGCGAAGCCATGCTTGCCCTTGATTTGCACCCGGGAGAAACCAAAAATACTTTGCGCGATGCAATTGCAGGCATGGGCGATTCGATGGTTGTTGCCGGCTCCGAAAAACGGCTTCGTATCCACATCCATTCCGATACGCCAATCAAACTATTTGAAGCAATAAGTAAAAGGTCATCAATTACTTACCAAAAAGTAGATGATATGGTTATGCAGAAGGAAATGTCGCACAACCGTAAATGGCCTATAGCTTTGGTTACCGATTCCACTTGCGATTTGCCGCAGGAAATCCTGGAAAAATACCAAATTACCATGGTCCCCCTTACTTTGCAGGTTGGTGCATCATTGTATTTAGATAGAACCACAATTGCTAGTGAACAGTTTTACAATCTGCTCGAATCGTCACCTGTATATCCTTCAACATCGCAACCTGCCTACAAAGATTTTATAAACAAGTATTCCTACCTTAGTTCGCATTATGAGTCAGCTATCGGTATTCATTTAAGCAAGCAATTCAGCGGAACGTATTCCAATAGCCAACGTGCTGCCAAAGCAGTAAGCGAGCAAAGCGGAAAAAAGATTGATGTTTTTAGTTCCAACCGTGTTTCCAGTGCTTTAGGCCTTACAGTTTTACGTGCAGCCGAAGCCATTGAACAAGGAAAATCGCATGATGAAATTTCAGCCTCCATTGATTCATGGATAAACAAAAACCACATATTAGTAAGTGCAAAAACGGTTAAATACCTTGTCAAAAGTGGCAGGTTAAGCCATTCGAAAGGCGTGGCGGGTAAGTTACTGGGGGTTAGGCCAATAATTTCGGTTGACAATGAGGGCAAGGCTTTCACTTATGGCAAAGCCTATTCGGAAAAAGGAAGCATGGAGTTTTTAATTAAAGAAGCTTCACGATTGGTTGCTCAGGGTAAAATTTGGGGATATGCCATTTCGCACATCAACAATATGGAAACTGCCCAATGGTATGCTGCTAAAATGGAAACACTTACAACCAAAAAGCCTTTGTTTATCAATGATTGCAGCCCTGTGCTTGGGGTTCATGGCGGACCAGGGACTGTTGTACTTTCAATCATGCAAGAATAAACTGATCCAATCAAGATTGTATTTTTTTTTGACCCAATGTAATCCATTGGGTTTTTTTTTTCTTGATAATTATTTCAAACCAAAATCGAAGAGCTAAAAGAAAATCGCTATTCCGCTTCCTCTTTTATAATGAAAATCCTTTTTAACATCTCCTTCCATTTTCGTACTTTCGCCCCAAAATCAATGATGTAAAAATTCTATTGATTTCACCAATTCAACCAAAAAAACTTATATTTTTATGATTACCCAACAACTTATAAACCCGAAAAGCATTGTAATTATTGGAGGTTCGAATGATACCACAAAACCAGGTGGGAAAGTGGTTAAAAACCTGATTGATAACCATTTTGGTGGGAGCATTTTTGTAGTGAACCCAAAAGAAGATGAAATACAGGGGATTAAGTGCAACAAAAATGTAGATGAATTGCCGCACTGCGATTTGGCCATACTTGCCATAGCGGCAAAATACTGCCCCGAAACTGTTGAGAAACTTGCCCGCGACAAACAAACCCGTGCATTCATTATATTATCGGCTGGTTTTCACGAAGAAAGCAAGGAAGGGGCTTTACTTGAAGAAAAAATTGTAAATACAGTGAACCAATATGGCGCTTGCCTTATTGGCCCGAATTGCATAGGTATGATGAACCATAACCACACTTCGGTTTTTACAACACCCATCCCGAAATTAGATCCAAAAGGCGTTGATTTCATATCGGGTTCAGGCGCAACGGCGGTTTTTATCATGGAAGCATCCATTCCTAAAGGGCTTAGGTTTGCAAGTGTTTATTCGGTTGGCAACAGCGCACAATTGGGCGTTGAGGATGTGTTGCAGTATTTAGACGAAACATACAACCCCGAAACAAGTTCACCTGTAAAACTGCTCTACATTGAAAGTGTGAACAAACCGGAAATGTTGCTCAAACATGCATCCTCCCTTATCAGGAAAGGATGCAAAATAGCTGCAATAAAATCAGGAAGTTCCGATGCCGGTAGCCGGGCAGCTTCCTCCCATACCGGCGCATTGGCGAGCCCAGATTCTGCGGTGGAATCCCTTTTTAGAAAAGCAGGAATTGTGCGTTGCCACTGCCGTGAAGAACTTGCAACCGTGGCTTGTATTTTTATGCACAAACCATTAAAAGGTAAAAATATAGCAATAATTACCCATGCAGGCGGCCCTGCGGTTATGTTAACAGATTCATTATCAAATGGTGGACTGGAAATCCCAAGACTCGAAAATGTGGATTTACTTTCAAAGTTATTTCCGGGTTCTTCTGTCGCCAATCCAATTGATTTTCTTGCAACTGGCACAGCCGAACAGCTTGGCTATATAATTGATGCCTGTGAACACGATTTTCAAAACATTGATGGAATGGCAGTTATATTTGGTAGCCCTGGTTTGTTCGAGGTTTATGATGTATATAAATTGCTGGATGAAAAAATGCGATCCTGCAGCAAACCCATTTTCCCAATCCTACCTTCAATTATTAATGTAAAAAAAGAAATCGAATATTTTATTGAGCTTGGCCGAATTAATTTCCCTGACGAGGTAAATTTCGGGAATGCGCTTTGCAAAGTTTATAATACCCCAAACCCAATACCAGAAATTATTGAACAACCTGAAATTGATACTGTTACCATCCGTTCAATTATTGATCAGGCTGAAAATGGGTATTTGCATCCAGAAAAAGTTCAGGCATTGTTGGATGCAGCTGGAATTCCCCGGGCAGGTGAAGCAGTGGCCTCTAACAAAGAAGAGGCAATCCATGCTGCTTCGGAATTGGGTTTGCCCGTGGTTATGAAAGTTGTAGGTCCTGTTCATAAATCGGATGTTGGCGGCGTGGTGCTAAATGTAAAAAACTTTGATCAGGTTGCTATTGAATTTGATCGCATGATTCAGATAAAAGATACAACTGCCATTTTAATACAGCCTATGCTCTCCGGTCATTCAGTCTATGTAGGTGCTGCTAAGGTTTCTAATTTTGGACATGCAATCTTTTGTGGACTTGGCGGCATTTATATAGAAGTGTTGAACGATATTTTGAGTTCGCTTGCTCCTGTTTCTTACGAAGAAGCTTTGAATATGATTTCACGCTTGAAAAGTTACAAAATCATACAAGGTGCCCGTGGGCAGGAAGGCTTGAACGAGAAACTATTTGCTGATGTTGTTACACATGTATCTGCTCTTTGCAAGGTTGCTCCCGAAATTGCTGAAATGGATATCAACCCTCTTATGGGAAATATGAAGGTTTTGAAAGCCGTTGATGCCCGAATCAGTATCGAGAAATAAACAATTAAACTAATTTCGAACATGATAAAAAAAAGTGATGTCATTTTCTTAGCAATAATACTCATTGTAATTGCTCTGTTTGTTTTTGTCGAACCAGTTTTGGCTTGGTATATGCAGTTCAACAAGGAACATGGAATGGTTATGAGTTTTTTGAAATTTGCCATTCTTGCCACCCTTGGCGAGGTAATTGCCTTGCGCATTCGCATAGGTAATTACAGCGAACCCGGTTTTGGGCTTGTGCCACGCATGATAGTATGGGGTTTTCTGGGGCTGGCGATCAACCTTGCATTTCTGATATTTTCTACAGGCGCACCATCGTTCCTTGCTTATTTGGGTATTATTAACGCTCCCGAAGCGATGAAAGGTGGTTTTTCCTCCTTAAAACTGTTGGATGCTTTTACCATTTCCACCACAATGAACCTGATTTTTGCTCCGGTAATGATGACAATCCACAAGATTACAGATACACATATCATAAAAACTGGTGGCTCACTTAGTGGCTTCTTCTCCCCTATTCCGGTTGCCCAAATTTTTAAAAATATGAATTGGGATGTAATGTGGAATTTCGTTTTCAAAAAAACAATCCCATTTTTCTGGATTCCGGCACATACTATTACCTTCCTTTTGCCTGCCGAATTCAGGGTTTTGTTTGCAGCTTTGCTCGGAATCGCCTTAGGCTTAATACTCGCAATCGCTAAAGGGAAGTAATACAATTGCTCCAAGCAAACCATAAGAAATCTCAGCAACACTGATTGATTAGAACTATTTTCTTAGCTAAATTCCATCCGTTTCAAAAAAAATTAAACGCAAAACCACGCCATGAACAACATCAGGAAAGAGCCACTCAATACTTTGGGGCACAATTTTATTCCGGCTCAATACATTCCACAGGGGAAGGATGAATATTATTTACGCCATATTCAAAATCCGGATAGCAGTAGGTACAGGCAACTGAATGCACACGAAATTGAAGTTTTGGTGCGCAACCGCAATACCTGCGATAATTGGAATACGTTGTTGGTTTCGGAGGCTTTTAACCCCGATTTGGTAAAAAACTGCAAGTTCTTTGGCTTGGTGCGGATCGGGAAACTTGAATCCTTTTTTCTAGAATTCAACGACTTGCGTATGCCGGTTGGCTTATACAACAGCATAATTATCAATTGCGATTTTGGCGATAATGTTGTGATTGACAATGTGAATTACATGGCATACTATATCATTGGCAACGAAGTAATTATAACCAATGTTAACGAAATGTCAACATCCAGCCATGCCAAATTCGGGAATGGCATTTTAACCGAAGGCGAACCCGAAGAGGTTAGGATTTGGATGGAAATCTGCAATGAAAATGGCGGCAGGGCAGTGATTCCTTTCGATGGGATGCTTCCAGGCGATGCTTGGCTTTGGAGCCGCGACAGGCAAAACGAAGATTTACAGCGCCGTTACCGGGAAATGACCGAGAAGAAATTCGATAACCAACGTGGGTATTATGGAACCATCGGCGATCGGACTGTAATTAAAAATTGCAGCATCATCAAGGATGTTAAAGCTGGTTCGGATGCTTACCTTAAAGGTGCGAATAAATTAAAAAACCTCACTATCAATTCAACTCCTGAAGCTATTACCCAGATTGGCGAAGGATGCGAATTGGTAAACGGGATTATTGGAAAAGGTTGCCGCATTTTTTATGGCGTAAAAGCCGTAAGGTTTATGCTCGGTTCCAATTCGCAATTAAAATATGGCGCACGCTTAATCAATTCATTTTTAGGCGACAATGCCACTATTTCGTGTTGCGAGGTTTTAAATTCGTTGATTTTTCCCGCACACGAACAGCACCACAACAATTCCTTCCTGATAGCAGCCACCATCGAAGGGCAGAGCAATATTGCAGCAGGGGCAACCATAGGTTCCAACCACAACAGCCGGGGTGCCGATGGCGAACTGTTGGCTGGCCGCGGTTTCTGGCCTGCGTTATGTACCAGTTTGAAACATAATTCGCGTTTCGCACCTTTCACCATCTTAACAAAAGCCGATTATCCTGCCGAACTCGATATCCCTTTTCCTTTTGCTTTGGTAAGCAACGATGTTTCTAAGGACGAATTGCAGATTATGCCGGCTTATTGGCTGATGTACAACCAGTTTGCCCTGGAACGCAATGCATGGAAATGCGAATCACGCGACAAGCGGACTGAAAAAACCCAACATCTGGATGCCCATTATTTAGCCCCTGATACCATAAACTCGATTTTTGAATCATTAAAATTGCTTGAGTTATTTGCCGGGAAAGACTATTGCAGTATCAACCTGTCAGAAAAATCATTTACGGAAAGCGAATATCGTAATTTTGGGGCTGCTTATTTGTTGGACAAAAATAATAATCCCACTTCTTTTACTATCCAAAACCATACTTTCGAAAACAGCAACCGCGCTGTTAAATTGCTTAAACCTGCCAGTGCCTACCGTTCCTACCGCGATTACATTACCTTTTACGCCATGGAAGGGATATTGGATTTTTGCAGGAATAATGAATGGCTAAAAAAAGATGCACTTTTAACATTTGTCAATACCCCAAAAGATAGGCTGGATTTTGTAAATGTGGGTGGCCAAATGATTCCATCCAATGAAATGAGTCGGTTGAAAGAGAAAATCGTTTCGTATGAGGTTATTAGCTGGCAGCAAGTGCATGAATTTTATGTTGCCCAAGGTGTTGCATATAGCAGCCAAAAGCTGGATCACGCATTAGCATCGCTGCATGAACTTAACAACAATGTTGTATTTGACGAAACTTCATTGCAAGGAATGCTTTTATGGTATCTCGATTTTCGCAAATATTTGTTGGCCGAAATCCGCCATTCGCGGCAAAAAGACTACGAAAACCCTTTCCGTAAAATGATGTATGCCGACACAAAAGAAATGGAAGCCGTGATTGGCAAACTGGATAAAACGCCTTTTATACTACTGCAACAGGAAAAGTTGAAAAAAGACACTCTGTTTGTTCAGGGCCTAATTGAGCGCTTAAAATAGAAAAACCTAATTTTTTACGGATTAAAAATCTTTGAAATTAGTTAAGCATTTCTGATTGCACTGACTGCAATATAGGCTTAAACTCTGCCAATAAAGCAAAAAATAGCAATCTGATTCCAGAAAACAAGGCCTTGCCTTTTGGGTTACTTCTCCCCTTTCAAGGCTTTTTCTATATTTTTATCGGGTATTAACCACATAATCGAGATGATTACATACATGGATGCCGAAATAATTGGGCTCACATACGCTAAAGGTATCGAAATAAAGTAACCTATTGTGGAAGCTATCCCTTTTTTATTAAGGATAACAAATGCCTCCCTAAGTGCTTCGATATCATGTGAGTTGCGTTCGACGATTTTCATCAAAATAAAAAAAGAAAATCCGCTAACTAATAAAATGGCTCCATAATTTGCAACGGTATTCGGGGCAAAGTGGTTTTCGCCCATCCATCCGGTTGCAAAAGGAATCAACGACAACCAAAACAATAGGTTGAGATTGGAAAGGATAATTCCTGACGAAACCTGTTTTACCGAATGTAGAAGGTGGTGGTGGTTTCCCCAATAAATTCCAATATACACAAAACTAAATACATAGCTGATAAAAACAGGAGTCAATTTAAATAAATCTTTCCATTCGGCTCCTTCGGGAACTTTTATTTCCAGTACCATTATGGTTATAATAATAGCGAGGACACCATCGCTAAATGCTTCCAGTCGGTTTTTATTCATTTTATTTGGTTTTAACTTTCAGAGTTTATTTTACAACAAACCAACCAAAAACGGAAATGTTTTTGAACAGAATCCAAATATACAAAATCTTGTTTTGCACATTTGTATGGTGGATAGTGTTCGCTTGCTAAGTATCTTTGCAAAATGGATTCCACACATCAGCAGCTTTACGAATTTCTCGAAGAAAAGGCTAGTTTTTATAACAATCCCACATTTATTGAGAGCGATCCCATCAGCATTCCTCATCTTTTTACGAAGAAAGAAGATGTAGAAATTGCAGGTTTTTTAGCAGCTACCCTTGCCTGGGGCCAACGGGTTACCATTATAAACAAGAGCAGCGAACTAATGCAACGCACGGATAATGCGCCTTTCGATTTTGTTTATAATGCTACAGCTAAAGACATTGCAGGGTTCTCAAGCTTTGTTCATCGAACATTCCAGGGTATAGATTGCATGTATTTTATGCTTGCCATCCAACAAATATACTTAAAATCGGGTGGGCTTGAAACTGTTTTTACCAATGGGTATTTGCCAAACAAGAGCATAAAGGAATCAATTTGCCATTTCAGGGATATATTTTTCGGATTTGAGCATTTGCACCGCTCCAGAAAGCATGTTCCCGATCCAAAGAGCGGTTCGGCAGCAAAAAGGATTAATATGTACTTGCGTTGGATGGTTAGGAATGATGGAAAAGGGGTTGATTTTGGGATTTGGAAAGAAATCAATCCATCGGATTTGCTGTGCCCATTGGATCTCCACTCAGGTAAAATTGCACGTAAACTTGGCCTCTTAAACCGAAAACCCGATGATTGGCAAGCTGTTGAAGAACTAACGGATAATTTACGCCAATTCGACTCAGTGGATCCTGTAAAATATGATTTTGCACTTTTTGGAATCGGTGTTAACGAAAAATATTTTTAGGTGGTTAGGATATAAGGCTTTTAGGCAGTTAGGCTTTTAGGCTGTTAGGCTATTAGATGAAAGATGACTGAAATGCATTTTAAAAAAAATGCCATAAAATTATCAGTAAAACCAATTAATCAATAAGTTAACATGGAAATAAATGATATCCAAAACCTTATAGCAAGCAAAACCGCTGTTCTGGTTTATTTTTACAACGATGCCTGTGCGCCTTGCAAAATACTGAGGCCAAAAGTGCAGGAAATGATTGAAACACATTTCCCGAAGATGGATTTTCAATTGGTAAATACCGAAAAATATTCTGCTACAGCCGCCCAGTTTGGGGTTTTTGCTTCCCCTACCCTACTTGTTTTTTTTGAAGGGAAGGAGTATATAAGGGAAAGTAAAAACATATCCATCAGCGAATTACACGATAAAATAGAAAGGATTTATGGGATGGTGTTTTAAAGAAACTCCAAACTATTTTGATGGCCAAATAATCATCTAACCTGAAATTCAGAAGACGAAAAATTGGAATATCTGAAATAATTCCCTTTATAAATCAAATAATACAGCTCAACCCTTTCACTTTATCTCTTCAATCTTCCCAATAATTTTTGATAGGGCTTCGCTGAGTTTTGCCTCGGGTGTAATAATATTGTAGGTTTCCCAAAAATCGTTGTCGGGGCTGTAAGGCTCGTCGGAGAAAACAATGTTGGGTTTTAGCACTTCCTGCCTAGGGAATTTTACAACATTCACAGTATCAATATGGCATGTAGCAAGTTCGAGGAAAGTGTGGAAATTATCGCTGGAAAAATGGTTCTTGTTACGTGTTTTTAAATGTATGTCGCACCTGATATGGTTAAGGTAATACTTGCCATTAAAAGGGGTATAACCGATTGAATAATTGATTTTTTCGAGTTTAACAATGAGTTTATGGCTCTTTTTTAGTATCAGGTTTTCGGCAGCTTTATCCAAAAAAGCAGGGTTTATTTCGAAATCGGCACCTAATATGGCAAAGGTCTCCTTATCGATAAATACCGTTCCCTTGTAGAGTGCTTCCTTTATTCCTTCATTTTGTACAAAAGAAATGGCATAAGCCGATGTTTCGTTATGCGAAACCAGGTCGGAATAGGTATAAGTATATTCGGTTGGCGATGACTGGTCGAGAAAACCAGGTACAGATTTAATAATATCGAGTTGCAAAGCCGATAATATTCCACCTTTGAGTTTAAGATATACGGTATCGGTTAATTCCTGGTTTTGGATTTTCCGCGATTTCAGCAATTTCACCTGATCGGAATTTGCACTGTAACCAACCGGTGATTTGTAAACCTTAAAAACTGCTTCGGAATAACTGATGTTCTTTTTGTTTTTCTCAACCCCTTCGCGATAAAATGAAGTGGTGTAAACTGGTTGAAGGCTATTGTTGGTTTTGCGTTGCTCCATCGCCTTGCTAATCAGAAGCGAGGGATCAAAATAACGGATAATAACTTCCTGTAAACTGATGATTCTGCGTTCAAGAAAAATATCGACTTTCTGTTCGTGAAGCAATTTTATCGGTATTCGTTGCCCTGTATAGCCCAAATGCGACACAATTAACGATGCACCCGAATAGGTAGCCGGAACTTTCAACGAAAAAAAACCGTCTTCGTTGGTGATGGTGCCAATATTTTCTTCCACAATACCAATGCTTACAAACGGAATTGCCGATTTGCCCTCGTTATCGAAAATATGCCCTTTGATAACTATAGTTTTTATGCTGTCGGCGATTAGGTTTGCATTTTGCTTTTGAACAGTAATAGGCTTTTCGCCCTCATTTCGGTAAATAAGAATATGCTCGCCGATAATTTTGTAACTAAGTTCAGGATTAGACAGAACATTATCAAGTACCTGCTTAATAGATTGGTTTTCAGCTACTAATTTTACTTTTTTATCGCTTTCAACAATTTCGCTATCGTATATAAACAGGCAACCAGCTTTTAGGGAAATAATATTTAGCGCATTGTAAAGTGTAGTATGTTGCTTTGGAATTGAAATGGTTTTATCCAAAAGGGAAGCCTGGGCAAAAATAGGCTCGGTAAAGACCAAAAGAAAGGAAGTACAGAATATAAAAACTGTAAAAGCAGGGAAAAAACGTTTTTTTAAAGTCGGCCTAATTTCGCTTTCCGCCAGATTTAATTTCGGATAATACAACTGAACCATTGCTATTTTGGCTTTTCAGGTTGAGTGTTGTGCAAAGAAGTTCGGTCATGGTTTCGGCAGTTTCATCCTGAAATGTAACTGTCAGTTTCCGGTTTCCGGTTTCGGTATTAGCAGCCACAAAAGTAGTGTTGAAATTCCGATTTAGCACATTTATAATATTTTTCAAGGGTTCATCCTTGAAGTGCATACTTTTTTTATACCAAGCTGAAAAATCGGAAGTACTTTGTTTTGACTTAACAAGACTGTTGTTTTTTGTGGCAGTGATGCTTTCGCCAGCTTCAACAAATGCCGTGGTTGAAGGCCGGTTTTTGAGCGTTACCTTTACTTTACCACGTTCAACATTTAGTTTAAACGCTGATCCGTTTTGTGTTTTAACTGTAAAAGCAGTACCAAGTACCTGAATAATAGCTTCATCCGTTTCGATTATAAAAGGCTGGTTTGGATTGGGCGTAATATCAAAAAAAGCTTCCCCTTTTAATTCAACATTGCGCGAATCCTCTTCAAATTTCTCAGGAAACGAAAACAACGAATTTTGCGCTATGTAGATAACCGAACCATCGGCAAGCGTTTTAATGAGTGTGTTTGTCTCGCTTTGGGTGTTTAAACTTACCATTTCAATAGCGGGCTTGCGGTTTAGGCTCAAATAAAGCACTGTGCCAACAGTAAGAAAGAGAATTATTGCAGCAGCAATTTTAAAGAATCCCGAAGATACCAAGCTTTTATTGGAACCGTCCTGATTAGGGATTAGGTTTTCATCCAAAAGGCGGCTATGAAGCTTTTTCCAGGCTTTGCTGGCATCTGGCATCTTGTCGCCATCATATTCACTTATTGCCAACCAGTTGTGTTTCATTTTCTCAATTATTTCTTTATTTCCTTCCGAATCGGAAAACTGCCTCTCGAAATCCTGCATTTCTATTTCGTCCATTTCCCCGCTTAGGTATTTAGCGAGCAATCCGGAGTTTTGTGGGTCATTTATTTTTGAGTTCATTTTCCTAGTTTTTAAATACTGGTTTCAAATACATTGTTTGTCGAGGTTGGTATTTTTTCAAACCTTGATTTTGATCCTTTCACCAGAATAATCTTTCAACGACTTTCGAAAAAATTGAAGTGCCTTGCCCATATCAGCTTCAACAGTTTTTATGGAAATTGACATGATTTCAGCTATTTCGCGGTATTTTTTGCCTTCGAACCTGTTCATCCGGAAAACCGTTGAGCAACGTTCGGGCATTTGCTGTAGTGTTGAACTTATTATTTTATTCAATTCGCGCAATTCAAGCTTCTGATCGGTTTCACCTAAAATGCCATCTTTATTCTCCATTTCTACTTGCTCGGCATAATCATTCCGGATGCGTAAATGTTGTAAGTAATGGAGCGCATTGTTATGGATGGAGTGATAGAGGTAAGCGTTCAGGTTTAATTTTGGTTTAAATGTTTCGCGGTTTTTCCAGAAATTATAAAAGAAATCTTGTACTATGTCTTCGGCTGCGTCCATATCCTTGAGTATTTTATTGGCCTGAACACATAAAGGACCAAAGTATTTCGCAAAAAGGCGTTCAAATTCCCCGATGTCGCCACCTTGAATTTTCTTTTGTATGAAAAACTCATTCAGGTTCATGGAGTTGATTATTTAATGTGATAATGCGATAATGTGCTAATTATCGCATTAAGGTTAATTTGTACATCCGACTGCAATCTCATTTTATCAAATTCAATCATTCCTTCATTATCGCATCAGCACATTACCGCATTATCTGCATTATTTACCCATGCTTTTTGCAAGTTTTTTGATTGCATTTTCAATGGACTCTTCCGGTTCAATAATATTGTTTTCGCCCCAGAAATTGGCATCGGTGAAATTCTGTACTTTTTCGGCAAAAACCATACTCGATTTGAATACATCCTGGTTTGCAAATCTAACAATATTATCCTCGTGCCTATCGGTGATTGCCATTTCCGACATAACGGAATAATAGTTTTTGAATAGTCTCTTCTTCCAATCGCAGCGGAATTTTAAATCAACCCTAAGGTAACTAAGGTAATATTTACCGTTCTGTTCCTTGTAAGTTGTCAAATAGCTGGTCGTGATAGGCATAAATATCAGACCCATCGGTTTTTTTAACACAAATGCCTTCGAAGCTTTTTCCTGATCGCTAAGGTCGAGGCTGAATTCGGCTCTCGTTATTGCAAGATTTTCCTGTTCTATATAAAGTTTGCCAATGTATAAAGGTTCATCGCGTACAACATTAGGCTTAAAATCAATTACCAAATGTAGTTTGTTGTCGATATTTACCATTGGTGCAAAATCGAATTCATAGTTATCAAGGTTATCAAGGGCAATGGCCAGGTCAGTATTTTTAACCACATCAAGCAACATTGATACATTTGGCCCACCCTGCAACTGAACCATCAACGTATCGGCCTTTTTTACATTGGTGCCTTTTCGGCCTTTGAAAATTTTCACCTGATCATTTTGACCATTGTTATAAGGTGCTTTATAAATATCGACAACTGCTTCTGAAATTGCGATATAATCGCGTTTTTGCCTAATGGTTTCGCGGTAAAACCCAGTCATCATATTGGGTTCCACGCTATAGTTTTTCTTGATGTTTTTCATGGCCGACTCAACTATTGCCCTTGCATTTTTGGGCAAAACAGTAAATTCCTTTAAAAGGACGGATTGAGGCTCGATAAAAAATGTTTTTTCTTTTTCAAGGGATTCGCTAATCTTGAATTTGGTGGTGGTGTAGCTCAAGTGCGAGACTTCAAAAAATTCAGGGGTTGCCGTTTTGCTAATTTTAAGAGTGAACTCGCCTTCCGAATTGCTAACGGTTCCAATTCCAGTGCCCGGAACCGAAATGTTGGCATAAATTATTTTATCGCCGGTTTTTGCATCTTTCAGGATTCCTGAAATGGTTACAAATGAACCATTGCCATTTTGCCCGTAAATTGAACCAAAAGCTGAAAGGAAAAGGATGATTATTCCAAACCGTAATGCATTGTGAAGTAAAGTTTTCATGGGATTAATGTTTATTGGTTAATAAAAAGTATCGTTCTATGGATATAAGATACTTCAGGATAATAATACCCTATGGTTTTTAAGACATTTTTTCATTTTTTTTTCATAAGTGAAAGAAATGTCTTGTTAACCTTTAATATTAAATCCCTTAGTTATTAAAACAAATTTTATCTTTTGCCATATTGCCCCGAACCAAAACAAAATCATAGTTTTATTGGTTTATAATACAAAACAAAAATTGATGGGAACACTATATTCAATTACTCTTTTTCTGCATTCATGGAACCGTTGGTTAATTTTAATAGCGGGGCTTATAGTACTATTATCTGCTTTAAAGGGGCTTTCACAAAAATCGGATTATAACGGTTTTCAGCGCAAATGGTCGCTTGTTTTTTTAAGTAGCCTTCATTTACAACTCCTTGTTGGTTTGATCATGTATTTTTTCATTAGCCCAACCACACTGCTGGCATTGAGCGACTTTGGTGCAGCCATGAAAGATTCGACCCTGCGTTTTTGGGCGGTAGAACATGCTTTTGTAAATGTTGTTGCAATTGCATTGGCACAAACCGGAAGCATTTTGGTGAAAAAGAAAACTATTTCGAAAGAAAAACATCTTCGGACAATTATCTGGACAGGAATTGCACTCGTTTTAATCCTTGCCATGATACCAATGGGTATGATGGGAGTTGATAGGCCGTGGTTTAGGTTTTAGGATTTAGGGGTTGGGATTTAGGGATTGGGGAAGTCCCTCTTAATAGTTGTTTTGGCTATTAAGGGAATTTGGGCAAAAGGTTAAAGGTAAAAACGCAAAGGGCAAATGTAAAAAGGCGCAGGGTGCTTACTTTTTTGGCACTATAATCGAAATCGCCCTATTTAAAACAGAATAGACAAGAAAGCCTTTGTACTGAATTTGACAGCAATATAGGTTTTATCCGCTTTGCGATTCAAAGCCGTTTGCCTAAAGTTACCATTGCATCTATTCATTGCTATCCAAAATCATATCGTTGTATGGCAGATCGAGGAGTTTTATTTCCTGGATTGCATTGCCGGCAATTCCTTTTATAGAACCATGCATATCAATTGTATTCGAAATTACTTTTTCAAGCTGCTTTTCGCGCATTTTCCAAATTCGCTGCATAGCTCGTTTTTCGCTGTCAAGGTCAGTCTGCATTTGCGTAAAACCTTCAACAATAGCTTCTACTTGTAAGCGGAATGTGTTGCCAGTAAGGAAATTATACAATAAGCCCATCTTATCGCCTTTATTTTCCTGCGAAACAATTGCAGTGTTGATCTGAATAATGGATTCGCGCAACACCTTGCAAAGCCCTTTAAATTCGTCATAAGTGCAAATCCAAATACCCTCTTTTTGCCCAACGCGATCCATATCCGAGGGTAAAACTTCGGTAACCAGAACCCCAATGTTTGCCCCTTTTTCCCTGATATCGGCTTTAAATTTTTCTATCCAACTCGGCTGAAAATCCTTGGTGCGCTTGCTTTCGTAATAAATAGTACCACAATTCTGGCTGTTTCGGGTGTTCACTGTTTGTATGCAATCGCCACCCCTTGCACCTTTTTTAATCTCTTCAATTGTATCAAGGGGGAAATTTGCTGCAAGCCATTCCTCTATTGCCAACTCCTGTACTTCGCCTTGCAATTGCATAGATCCTTGCTCCTGTTTGCGTTTCATTTCTTCGGTCAATCTTTTCTGATCATCTAATTGCTTATGCAATTCTTTAATTGCCAGTTCGTTGCGATCCTGTTCAACCTTACGTATTTTTTCCTTTTCCTCAATAAGTTTTTGGTTGAGAATACGCTCGGCATCGGCTAAAACACTTTCCTTCAATTCATCTTTTTCGCGTTTAAGCTTTTCAATTTCAGCCTTGCTCCTACTCAAATCCTTTAATTTTTCCGATTGCTCAAGCAATTCATTCTGCATGAGTGCAAATTGCTCCGATTGTTCGCCTACAATTTTGGCTTTTAGCTGTTTTTCGATAATCTGCCGTTCTTCCCTAAGCTTTGATTGGAGTTTTTCCTGAAACAGCTCATTTTCTTTCTGCTTTTTCTTCTCAAATTCCTCCTTTTGCAAGTTTAACAGTTCAAGCTCCGAAGTATATTTTTTCTTTTCTTCGGCCAACTGTGTTGAAAACCGCTTTTTAAAATCTTCTTCAAGCTGGTGATAAAGTATTTCGTTTACATTTATTTCTGTACCGCAATTGGGACATAATATTTTGGCTTCTTTTTCCATTAGTCCATTTCAATTTTTAGGATTCATATTCGTTATTAAACCAATGTAAAATACTATTCATTTTAATGAAAAAGCCCGGAAAATAGCCGGGCTTTCAATAATTGATTTCAGTTGTAAACCGTATTTATTCGCCTTGTTTTCCTGTTTGTCCGCCACGATGCTGGCCAGGTTCGCTGATCGAATCGCGCATACGGGTATCGGCCTGGACATTTTGGAACTTATAATAATCCATAATGCCTAAGTTCCCTGACCTGAATGCTTCAGCAATAGCTTTAGGGATTTCGGCTTCGGCAAGGATTACAGCAGCCCTGGCTTCTTGGGCTTTGGCTTTCATTTCCTGTTCGTTGGCAACAGCCATGGCACGGCGTTCTTCGGCCCTAGCTTGGGCAATGTTTTTGTCGGCATTGGCTTGATCCATCTGTAGCATGGCACCAATATTTTTTCCAACATCAATATCGGCAATGTCGATGGAAAGGATTTCAAAAGCTGTCCCCGAATCGAGGCCTTTTGCCAATACAACTTTTGAAATGGTATCGGGATTTGCGAGAACGTGTTTGTGGTTTTCGGCCGAGCCGATGGAGGAAACAATCCCCTCCCCTACCCTTGCAAGAACTGTTTCTTCGCCAGCGCCCCCAACAAGTTGCTTGATGTTGGCACGTACAGTTACCCTTGCTTTCGCTATAAGCTGGATTCCGTCTTTTGCAACTGCAGCCACCGGTGGGGTATCGAGGATTTTCGGGTTCACCGACATTTGTACAGCTTCAAAAACATCCCTTCCGGCTAAATCAATAGCTGTAGCCGATTTATAATCAAGTGGGATATTTGCCTTATCGGCTGATATCAAAGCATTTACAACCGACTTTACCCTTCCTCCGGCAAGATAATGCGCTTCGAGCTGATCGCGCGAGAGCGAAAGTCCGGCTTTAGTGGATGTAATCAAGGCCGATACAATTACTGATGGTGGGACTTTGCGCCAGCGCATAAACACCAACTGTATTAGCGAAATTTTTACTCCTGATAGCAAGGCTGTAAACCATAGCCCGACCGGAATAAAGTAAAAAATAATCCATAAGCCTACCAAACAGGCTATGCCAATGGCAACAATCGAAAATAGGGGATCCATGTGTTTACTTTTTAAGGGTTACTGTAATTTTATTATCTTGTACCGAAATAACGGTAAGTTCTTTTTCTTGATCAATGAATTCGCCAAATGTATGAACCTCAATTAATTCATTATTAATCAACGCTTTGCCCGAAGGAGCAAGCCTCGATACCGAAGTACCTTCATCTCCAACTTTAATATCCAAGCCATGCAATTGATCCATTTTCCCATCAATTGTTGATTTTAATGCCATCCGTTTCCAGGTTCCTGATTTAAAAGAAAAATACAGGGAAACTATCGTTACAACTATTGTTGAACCCAATGTGATATGGCCAGCCACAATTCCTTTTGATGCATAAGCTTGCCAAATGCCGATGAAAAGCGTACCGAACCCTACAATGGCAGCTAAGGTTGTTCCTGGAATTATAAGTACTTCCAAAAGAAGGAACACTAACCCAACAAAAATCAGAATAATAATTAACAACCAGGACATTGTAGGGATGGATTATTTGAACAACGAAATCTGTTTTTAAGTGATTTGCAATTTGAGGCTAAATTAGACATTTTAGTTTAAAAAACTATATGAACCGGAAAACAATCAAAACTTATTTTATTTTCACACCAAGGCTTTTAGGGCTTGGGGATGCAACAACCTTAAGCTGGTCGGGGTTCACAGTATTGCTGTTAACTTTTTTTCCTGAACTGGCATTGTGGCTGATAAAATACTTATTTGCTTCGGGTAGGAATGCTTTAATTTGAGCAATGCGATTCTCATCATTTGGATGGGTGCTTAATATTTCTGGTGGTTTGTCCCCCCCTGCCTTCGACATTTCCTGCCAAAACGTAATTGCCCTGTCAGGTGAATAGCCTGCCATAGCCATAAAAACGAGTCCTAATTTATCAGCTTCCAATTCATGTTGCCTCGAATAGGCCAAGGTACCTAATTGAGAACCGACCCCGAAAGCCGACATAAAAATATCCCTGGTTTGTTGTGGCTTTTGTTGCATGTACACGTCCAAGCCCACTCCTGCGGCTTGTATTGCCAATTGTTGGCTCATCCGCTCATTGCCATGATCAGCTATAGCATGAGCAATTTCATGTCCCATTACAACTGCCAATCCATCATCGTCCTTGGTAAATGGTAAAATACCTGTATAAACAACTACTTTTCCGCCTGGCATGCACCATGCATTAATATCCTTGCTGTCAACAACGTTAAATTCCCATTTATAGCCTTCAATTTTATTTGAGAGTCCATTATCTTTCAAATATTTTTCTACTGCTTCACTTATCCGTAAACCAACAGCATTAACTTCAGCCGATGCCCGGGTTGGCGGATTAACTGCCGGGTTCTCCTTTAAAAATGAAGCATAGTTGGCTTGTCCCATCTGCACCATGGTGCTATTGGGTATATACTTTAATTGCTTGCGGCCTGTGAAGGGGACTTCAGAACATGAAACAAAAATAAGGGCAATAAGTCCAATTGCGAATCTTTTACAAAACATGTACATAATTTATTGCTCTAAATCAAGCTAATACAGTTGATATTCCCCTTTTGTTGAGTTCGTTGTTCATAGGGGTTAATTCGTTTAGCGAACCACTTTTTATACCGCATTTACCTTTAAAATGTGCTGTTATTGCACATTGTTCGGCTTGTTCGGGTTCGTGTTCGCAAACTTCAATCAAACATTCAATCACAAAATCAAATGAATTAACATCATCGTTGAACAATATAAGTTCCATCTTACTCGTTTTCAGCTCCGAGTTTGAATTTTCCGATTGTAGTTGCTGCTTCTTCATGATAAATACAATTGGCACAAAGGTACGATTTACTAATAGAATTTTAAGTGCTATAATATTTTTTCTGAATAATTGGCAACAATTATCGCTCGCTTTAGGTTTATGTACTAACTGAATGTTTTTATAAATGGATTACAATTTTTCTACCTCTTTAGGGATTCAATTGTTTACGGATCAGCTAAAAGCCGAACTTGCTTTAGAGTTGCCCAGTACCGCAGCACATTTGCGTTTGGCTCCGGAAATGCGTGTTGAGGATATTAAAACGGGCAGGCTTCCAGCCCATGCGATGGAAAGTGCTGTTTTGATCCTTTTATACCCTAAAAATGCGCGTTTGCATACCGTTGTTATACTTCGCAATGAGTACGATGGGGTACATTCGGGACAAATCAGTTTACCAGGCGGTAAAAAGGAAGATTCGGACATTGATTTTAAGGCAACTGCTCTTCGGGAGGCACGAGAGGAAATTGGTGTTGTTCCAGATAAATTTGAAGTATTGGGGCAGCTTAGCCCTTTTTATGTAAGGCCAAGTAATTATATCATTTACCCATTTATAGCATTTCAAAACGAACAGCCAGATTTCCTTATTGATACTACTGAAGTTCAACGAATTATAGAAATCGATCTTCAAAAGGATACCACGTATGAAAAAATTGAAAATAGGACACTCACTTTTAAAAACAACCTAAAGGTTACTGCTCCAGGCTTTGTTGTAGGGTCTGAATTCATGTGGGGAGCTACTGCTATGATGTTTAGCGAGTTAATTCAGGTTTTAAAAAATGTAACCGATAAAATTCAATGATTTCGCACTGAAATTCCTGACCTTGGATTTTTAAGCGGCTAAATGATATTTATTGAAAGAAATCAAATCAAAAAGCTTGAAGTATTGGTAGTTTTTTTAGTCCAACCCTGTTTCTAAACTATTTGGCTTTATACACTGTTTTCCCATCAACAATGGTATAGAGCACTTTCGACATAAGTATTTTGTTTTCAGTGGATTTCATTATATCCGTATTGAGGATTGTAAAATCAGCAGCTTTTCCTATTTCTAAACTTCCTCTTTCCTTTTCGCAAAACGCTGCTTTGGCAGCCCAAATTGTTATGCTTTTTAGCGCATCGGATCTGGATAGTGCGTTTTCCATCATAAATCCTTCCTCTGGTTCGCCAAAAGCATTTTTTCGGGCCACGGAAGCGTAAAAAGTCTTTAGAGGCGAAATATCTTCAATCGGGAAATCGGTCCCATTCGGCAACCATCCATTTTGTTTTAACAGACGATTATAAGCATACGCATTTGTAAGCCTTTCGTAACCAATGCGTTGACGCGCCCAATCCATATCAGATGTTGCGTGGGTTGCCTGAATGGATGGGACAATATGGAATTTGGCGAATAGCTCAAAATCATCTTCATTTACAACCTGAGCATGTTCGATCCGCCAACGCCGGTCGTCGCCAGGTTTAAGGAATTTGCTATAAGTATGCAATACCATACGAATAGCTGAGTCGCCAATAGCATGTGTAACCATTTGAAATCCATGATCGTAAGCACGCTTGCACACTGCCGAAAGTTCGTCAGGGGAGATTGTAAGGATACCTTTATTTTGCGGATCGTCCAAATACGGTTTCAACAAACATGCCCCGCGTGAACCTAAAGCCCCATCGGCATACATTTTAATTGCACCCAACTTTAAAAATGGGGTATGATACGCAGAATCTTTCATAAAATACTCAAAATTCTCCTCATTTGGATTAAGCCAGGCATCAATCCGTAAAGTAATTTTCCCGACCTTTTGCAGCGAATCGAGCATCAAAACTTCCGTTTTGTTCAAACCGGCATCGGTAACGCTTGTAAGACCAGCTTGATGACATAATTTTGTTGCAGTTTCGAGCAAATTTGTCAGCTCTTCAGCCGAAGGCTGAGGAATAGTATTGCGGAGTTTATCGGCAAGGCTTTCTAAAAATATTCCAGTAAATGTTCCATTTTGCAGTTTGGCCTCACCTGCTTTACCTGGAAAAGTAATTCCAGAAGCTTTTATTGCCGCATCGCTCGCAAGTACGGCATGGCCATCAACCCTTGTTAAAACAATTGGAACATCAGGGAAAAGCTTATTTAACAGTTTGTTATCGGGGAAAACTTTTTGAGGCCAATTATTCTGATCCCAGCCACGCCCTACAATCCAACCTTCGGGATGTGTTTTCCTGTATCCCTTTAAAATTTCCAACACTTCATCAAAACTATGGGCTTGGGTCAAATCGGCATACCTTAAACCTAAGGCAAAACCAGTAAAATGCGAATGTGCATCTGTGAAACCAGGATATAAGCACGCTCCTGAAGCATTGATGTTTTCAGGTGACCAATATCTGCTCCTGATTTCGGAATCAGTCCCGATACCTATAATTTTCCCACTACTAACCGCAATACAATTTATCTCCTTGGCCAAACTGTCGGGAGAGTAGATTTTTGCGTTATAAATTATCAAATCAGCTTTTTTCTTCAAATCGTGGCATGACTCCAAACCCATAATAAGTGGAATTATTAGTAAAAACAAAAGCGGTTTACGTGTATTTTTCATTACCCATTTCGTATTTAGAAATTATCAGGTAAAGGTAATACTGTTGGAAATACAGAAGCATGACTAAAATAAACATTTATCAACAAAAAATTCCGCGATAATTATGGAATTGATATGGATTATTGAAACCAATAGTCCGCTCAAAAAAGTTTTTTTTCATAAAATTTGTGGAATTGAAATGGCTATTTTGTGTGTAAACTATCGCTGTTGTAAACCGGTAACTTTAGATGTACCGTTTTTGAATTTTAGCACTGGAGTTTTAAAAGACTACTCGAATATATAGTTAGATGAAAATATGATGCTTACTTTACGAAATATGGTTAAATTTGCACTTTAATCACTTTTTGAGTTGAGAAAAAGGAGGTTTCATAATAATAAAATAATCGCATATTTAAGCACATTTAAACAATCAAATGCTTGTATGTATCTGATTATCTTATTTTAATGAATTTTTTGCATGACTTTTAGTGATTGAATAACAATACACTAAGTTTTAACCCTTTCAAATCAGAACATAAGAACATTTGAATACACCAACATTTGAAATCTGAATATTCGATTTCCAGAAACAAACTGAAAACAACCTTCATATTCCATCTATAATTCAGCGTCTCTGAATTCCAAATACCTTAGCTACAACTCACTACTCCCAACTCACTGCTAACTCCTCCCCTTTCCCAAAAACCTTTACCATTAAAAACAACAAATGTTGAAACCACATATAACCCAAACACCAGGCCGTAAGCAGCAAGTTCAGGTAATGTTCAATAGCATTGCTGGCCGGTACGATTTATTAAACCACTTATTGTCGATGGGCATTGACCGTGGCTGGCGAAAAAAGCTGGTAAGGTTGATGGCGCAGGATAAACCAGGCCGCATACTCGATATGGCCACCGGAACCGCTGATTTGGCCATAGCCGCTGCTAGAATAAACCCTGACAACATTACAGGCACCGATATTGCTGAAGAAATGCTCGCCATTGGCCAAGAAAAAGTGTATAAACTCGGTTTGGGAAATATGATAAAATTGCTGAAAGCCGATTCGGAAAACCTACCTTTTGGCAACCACGAATTCGATGCAGCCATGGTTGCATTTGGGGTGCGCAACTACGAAAACCTCCCAAAAGGGTTAAGCGAAATGAGCCGTGTACTCAAACCTGGTTCAAGGGCATTTATACTCGAATTTTCGAAACCACAAAAATTCCCTATCAAACAGTTATTTGGATTTTATTCAAGGTTTATACTGCCTTTAATTGGACGGCTGGTTTCAAAACATAGCACGGCCTATTCGTACCTACCCGAATCGGTCGCAGCCTTCCCACAGGAAGATGAATTTATTGGTATAATGTTAAAATCAGGTTTCAGCAAGGCCGAATTTATTAGTCTGAGCTTTGGTATCACCAACCTTTATATCGGCACAAAATAGCAAAATCCAGTCTTATAAAGGTACATATTTCCAGTAATGGCGGTGTTTAACATACTAAACGCCGAAAACCTCCGTTTTTTCAAAGCACCACACAAAATTTTCATGCAACAAAGACAACAATTTCTGATTATCCTGATATTGCTTTGCTTTTCGCTTAGAGCTTTCCCTCAATCGCGGAGTGTGCCCAACAAACCGGATTACGATCTTGCACCGTATCATTTTGGTTTTCTGTTAGGTTTCAACGAAATGCTTTTCACAATAAAAACTGTACCGGATTATCAGAACAAGATGTATTATAACAACGATTTAATGCAGTCCATGCCCGATCAGAACAGCGATTCGGCATTTCTGTATAATGTTGAAGGCACGCCAACTTTTGGTTTTGTAATAGGTATTGTTGGCAACCTGAGATTAGGTGAGTATTTCGATTTCCGCTTCACCCCTTCCCTCACCTTTGGCGAACGCAACCTCGATTATTCGATTAAAAATTATTACGACTCCCCAAATCCCGAAATGCTTTTTGTAACCAAAAACATACAATCCACTTTCGTCGAATTCCCTTTATGGGTAAGGTTTAAAGGGCAACGGATACATAATATGAGGCCTTACGTTTTGGCCGGTGCAAAATATTCTCTCGATTTGGCTTCCAACGCGAAGAAAAAGGAAGATAACAGTGCTGCCAATGTATTTATCAACCGAAAGGATGTGTATGCGCTTGGAGGGGTTGGTTTCGATTTTTATACAGTTTATTTTAAATTTGGCATAGAACTATCCATGTCTTATGGTATTTTCGATGTGCTAAAACACGACAATACAATTTACACCGATGCTATCGAGAGTATGAATTCAAAAATCTTCCAGGTTTCATTTACATTTGAATAACAATAATTTACTGTTTTTGGAACAATACGGTTAACATCGTGTTTTTTAATCCCTGCCTATAACTATCCAACAACAGGCAAATTCAAATCATCAGTTTTAAAAATACTTATGCGCAAAGAAGTTGAAATAGCCATGACCCCGAAACAGGCCGCCGACCCTTCGGGATGGAAAGTGGCATTTGCACATACCTTACGGATTCAACCTGCGCGGATCAAACATCTTAACCCATTGCAGCGCTCGGTGGATGCCCGTTCAACAAATGTTAAAATACGTTTGAAGGCCGAGTTGTACATTGATGAACAACCACTTGTGATACCCAAAAACTTGCGGAAAACATACCCCGATGTTTCGCACAAAACCCCTGTTATTGTGGTTGGTGCAGGCCCTGCCGGATTATTTGCTGCTCTCACGCTCATAGAAAATGGGATGAAACCTATTGTAATAGAACGTGGGAAAGATGTAAAAGCGCGAAAATTCGATATTGCCCAAATTAACCGCGAACATATTGTAAACCCCGATTCAAATTATTGCTTTGGTGAAGGCGGTGCCGGGACTTACAGCGATGGTAAACTTTATACCCGTGCCACAAAACGCGGGAATGTAAACGAGATATTGTCAGTGCTTGTTTCGCACGGGGCAAACGATGATATACTGATTGACAGCCACCCACATATTGGGACCGATAAATTGCCGGCTATTGTTGCTGCCATGCGCCAGACTATACTTGAAGCAGGAGGCGAAATTTATTTTAACCGCAGGATTACGGATATAACTATACATAACGGAAAAATTAAAGGTGTTGAAGATAAAAGCGGCAACCGCTACGAAGCCCAGGCATTGATACTTGCAACCGGCCATTCGGCGAGGGATATATATGAATTGTTGCATCAAAAAGGCCTTGCACTCGAAGCAAAAAGCTTTGCTCTTGGCGTCAGGGCCGAACACCCACAAGCATTAATTGACAGCATCCAATATCGCCAATCGCCCCGCGATATTTATCTTCCTGCCGCACCTTACAGCCTTGTAAAGCAGGTTGATGGCCGTGGGGTTTTTTCTTTCTGCATGTGCCCTGGAGGAACTATTGTTCCGGCGGCTACCGAAAATGGACAAGTAGTAGTTAACGGCATGTCGAACAGCAGGCGCAATTCGCCATTTGCCAATTCAGGGATAGTTGTACAAATTGACCCTTCGGATATTGCACACCTTTCGGGATTTGGGCCTTTTGCCGGGCTTGAGTTCCAAAGGCAGGTAGAAGATGCCTGTTGGCGTGCCGCTGGGATGAAACAGTCGGCTCCGGCGCAGCGGATCAGCGATTTTACCAAAGGTGTGATTTCTTCATCACTTCCCGATTGTTCCTATTTCCCGGGAATTGTTTCCGCCCCACTGCACGAAATTCTGCCTTCCTTTGTTTCCACAAGGCTTCAGGAAGCATTTATACAATTTGGCAACATGATGAAAGGCTACTATACTTCGGAAGCGGTTATACTTGGCACCGAGTCGCGGACTTCCTCCCCTATCCGGATTCCGCGTAATGGCGAAACCCTTGAACATATTGGGGTTTCGGGCTTATACCCATGTGGCGAGGGTGCCGGTTATTCGGGCGGCATTGTTTCTTCGGCAATGGATGGGGTGAATTGTGCTTTGGCGGTTGTGAAAAAATTTAAAAGGTAAGGAGGTTGGATGTAGGAAGTTAGATGTCGGATGTCGGATGTCGGATTTGCTGAAACTAAGCTTGATAGCGAATACATTAACGGTGCAAGCTTACAGGAAAACAAATTTAGTTTTCATTAGCGATTCATGTACGCATGAACACTATTGTGGAATTGTAGAAGCGATTTAGCTCAAATTTTAATTTGGGCACAATTTAATAATTGAAATTTTAGCTAGAATATTTATTCTGAATGGCATTAATTTAAACCAAAATTATTTAATTTTACTCCAAACTTGGCTTGATTCTTTTTTAATTAACTGAAAACTAATGTTTGTTATGAGACTAATTTATATATGAAGAAAACCTTTGGTTTATATTTCCATCCCGAAACCAGTAAGCAAATATCTGGTTTAGCTCCCTTGAAATCGGTTTATGATTTTATCCAAAACAGGGAAAGCATCCAACGCAAAAGCACAATCCCTTTAACAAAAGTTGATATAACAGAGTTTTTGTCTGTGCACACCACTGCCTATATGGATGGTTTGATTGCCCTTTCGCAAGACCGTACGCCCGAAACCGAGCCAAGATTAAGCATTGAATGTGAAAACCTCTGCGATTTCCTTCCAGGTTATGAATACGGCCTAGGCGGGATGTATGCCACCATCGACCTGATGAAAAAAGGGATCCTCGACCGGGCTTATTGCTACAATATTCCCGGCCACCATGCACATCCCGCTTTTGGACACGGCTATTGCTTGCTCAATACTCAGGCAGCCAGTGTGCGCTATGCCCAAAGGCGCGGCTTCGACAAAATCCTGATTGTTGATTGGGATTTCCATCATGGCGATGGCACACAAACCATATTTGAAAATGATCCTTCGGTATATCACATCAGCATACATAATGCCGTTGATTTATATATGAGCCTTATGAAGGTAACAAACCTGGGCTTTACCACTTATGGCAAAAAGGTTGGGCATTGCAATATCCCGCTTATGGACAGACGATTGGGAGAGGGATTTTATAAAGATATTTTGGACGATGAATTTTCGGGCGAATTGTACAATGTTTCAAATTGCCTTCATGTTTTCTATTCTGCTTTGCAAGATCTGCCATTTGATCCAGATATGATATTTATTTTCGATGGCCACGATTCGCATAAGGACGATCTGGGCGAAGCGGTTACCGATTGGGGCGACAAGGATTTTATTTTTCTGGCAAAAGCCGTATTGGATGTTGCCAGCAAGTTTGGATGCCCTGTGATATCATGCCCTGCAGGTGGCTACAACAATGAAACCTTGCAACGGCTCACCAAACTGCATCTTCAGGTTTTAGAAGAATATTGATTCATAACGTAATAAAGATTACTAACTCAAACTAATAAGTGTTTTTTTTATGAACGACATGGACAAAACCAAAGCTGAACTTAGCAAACAAGAAGAAGCAATAATAACGGCAGCACACAAGCTTAAACCTCTTAAAATATTACTTGTGGAAGACAATCTTTGTGGGGTGAGATTATTACCCATATTCCTAGAAGAATTTAACCACGAAGTAATACTTGCCAATAACGGAGAGGAAGGCATTGAGATTATTCGTAACAGGCAGGATATTGATTTGATTCTGATGGATATACAAATGCCAATAATGAATGGTTTTGAGGCCGCCGAACTAATTCGCGGGTTCGATAAAGAAGTAATTATTATAGCTTTTACTGCAATCTATTTGTTTAAGAACGAGAAACAAGCAATTGAGGCAGTATTGAATGATTGCCTCCAAAAACCGATAAATTATTATGAATTATCCGCTTTGTTGATAAAGTACTTTGGGAAATAACGGAAAGAAAAGGTAAACCTTAAACGAACGCCAATATAAAATGAGAACAATTGAACTTAAAAACGAAGAATACTGGTTAATTGGAATCGAAGAAACTGATGAAAGCACGATTTATACTTTTCCTGAAAAGGTTTACCCGAAACTTGAGATAATTCAAATGAGTTTCCATTCAGATAACAATATAATTTTTGAAGAAACTATGTGGGAAGCGCCTAACCTAAAATATTTATCAATATCAGGTGAAGTAGCATTACGAAATACTCAAAAATTAATGGAAACATGCATTGAACCAAAATTTGAAGGGATAGAATTGTACGAAACTCGAATAATGCAAATCCCTGATTTTATACTTAAAAGTAAAAACCTAAAATCTCTTATCTTTCGCCGTGAACCAATTATCGAATTAAATATCGGTCTATTTGATCTTGTAAATTTGGAATACCTAAGTTTTCATTATTGCAAAGGAATTTCAACCATTCCAGATGAAATAAAAAACCTCATTAACCTTACATCATTCAATTTGTGGGAGGCCAAGCCAGTGTATATCTCTACCGAACTTTTTCTTCTACCAAAAATCTCTCACATAAGCTTTGCCTATACCCATTATAAAAACCAAACAAAGGAATTCGATGATGCATTGCAGAAATTCAAGAATAATTCAGGCTATTATTTCATTGGTTACTAGGTTAGGCATGAATCAATATATCAATCGAAAACTACTAATATTTGAATCTTTTTTTTTGCTACGGATACAATAACTTCAACTGCACGCATGTAACCTGACACTTTATTCGCATCCACAATAGCTACATTATGGGAATCTTGAATTGGCTACCAAACTGCACCTTCGTATATTACAGGAGTATTAACGCATAACCGACTGCAAAACAATTATTAAAACCATAAAGGCGATTTTTTATGAACGACACAGACAAAACCAAAGCCGAACTCATTATGGAGTTACAGGCATTGAGGCAACAATATAATTCCTTACAGGCGAAATATGAGCAAAAACAGAATGAATATGAGACGGCAATTGCGGATTTGGATACAGTCGGTAAAATGGCTGATGCAAAAAGCTATGAGGTATCTCAAATCTTTGCAAATTTTTGTCATGAATTCAGGACCCCATTGAATGGTGTATTTGGGTTTGCTGATTTACTGAAACAGGGTGGCGAAACAAATGAAGCACGAAAAGAATATTTGGAGCTAATTATTATATGCGGTGAATCAGTAATGAACGCAGGCAATATGATGTTAAATCATTATAAATTGGCAATGGGATTAGTAACGATTGATCCTACGGAAACCGTTATAAATGAGCTTATTAAAAATATTTGCTCTAATACTGTGCAAAAGGCAAAGTCTAAAGGAGTTGATATCAAATATACAAATCCGCTATCTTTTATTAAATCAATTATCAAAACTGATTCATCCTTACTATCCGATATTTTCTACATCCTTATACATTATATCATTGTACACGAACGCCTAAATAACGGCTCAATTGAACTAGGGTACTCTTTAAAGAAGGGAAGCACAAATGTAGTAGGAGAACCAGTAAATCCTTATGTTCTTGAATTTTTCATGAAGATTAACGGGGATTGGAAATCAAATTATGTTCAGGCTGATATATCCGATTATTTTAATAGCACAACCGATAAAAATAAAAGTTGGAATAGGTACGACGAACTATCGCTTGCTAAGGCGTATGTTGAAATGCTTGGAGGCAAAATATGGTTGCAAATAGAGGGAGAGAACCGTTTAAGCTTTTATTTTACAGTCCCTTACAATCATGATGAAAATTTATACCATAATTTGCATGATATATTTAAGCCCAAAGAAAGAATGAGCAGGCAGCAGGAAGAAGCTATAATAAAGGCGGCGCAGAGCCTGAAACGGCTTAAAATTTTATTGGTTGAAGGTTTCGTAGTTGGGGCGAATTTGGGTGAAAGACTTCTTAAAACACAAAACCACGAAGTAATACGTGCCAAAAATGGAGCAGAAGGGGTTAAAGTTTTTCGCAACAGTCCGGATATTGATTTGATATTAATGGATATTCAAATGCCGATAATGGATGGTTATGAGGCAACACAACAAATACGCAAGTTTGATAAAGAAGTAATTATAATAGCTTTGACTACAGAACATTGGGTTAATAGTTGGAAACAAGCTATTGAAGTTGGAATAAATGGTTACCTCCGGAAACCGATTAATGTTGCTGAATTATCGGCTCTGTTGATAAAGTATTTTGGAAAATGAATATAAACACAATGCCCAACAATTAAAAAAACAACCTTAAAACCTAATACCATGAAAAAGATCCCCTTTCTGATAATCATTTTCTTATTGGCTGGCTGCACATCAACTATTAATTCGGTAGTTGATCCGTCCTATTCCACAAAGAAGTATGAAAGCCCAATGATTGCAATCCTCTACCAATATGGTGCCAACCACGATTTTTCGTCAAAGTTAAAGAAGAAATTAGAATCTCATTTTTGCGAAGATCATAAGCCAATCGATATACAATTGGTCGAACACAAAAAACAAGAATTAACGATAGAAGACAACAATGAAACCCAAGATAAAATTTACTCATACATTGAGGAAAACGATAATGACTTGGCAATAATCATAAAACCTACATCCCTGCATTTTGTTGGTTACTCTTTGAGGTATGCGCAATACGTAATAATTGCCTTTGAAACCAGGACAAAAAAAATAATTTGGAAATCGGAATTTGATTTTGAAACCCTTTTCGGTGCGTACACTGTGGTTGATAAAGTAGCGGGACAAATTTACTCGACACTAAAATCTGATCATATACTATAATTAGCTCGAAACGATCAATTTACGGTTGCGTTACTTAATCCCGAAAGTGCAAGAAATCTTTTTTTGCTACGGATACAATAACTTCAACCGCACGCATGTAACCTGACACTTTATTCGCATCCACAATAGCTACATTATGGGAATCTTGAATTGGCTACCAAACTGCACCTTCGTATATTACAGGAGTATTAACGCATAACCGACTGCAAAATAATTATTAAAAACTTAAAGGCGATTTTTTATGAACGACACAGACAAAACCAAAGCCGAACTCATTATTGAGTTACAGGCATTGAGGCAACAATATAATTCCTTACAGGATGAGCAACACCAAAAACAAATTGAATCTGATATTAATACAAAGGATTTGCAAATAGCCTTAGAAAAAGCTGATGCAATAATATATTCTTTGTCTGAAATCTATACAAATTTTATTCATGATTTCAGGACTCCATTAGGTGGATTATTGGGGTTCTCTGAATTATTGATAATGTGCAACGAAACAAATGAAATGCAAAAAGAATATTTAGAGATACTTACATCTAGCAGTAAATCTTTATTGCACGTGTTAAATTTGATGTCAGACCATTGTAAATTGGCAATGGGACAAATGACAATTGAATCTATAGATACGGATATTAATAAATTTATTACAAATGTTTGTTCTGCTGCATTAGAAAAGGCAAAGACTAAAGGAATTGATTTCAAATATAGGAATCCGTTAGCATTCAAAAAATCTATTATTAAAACAGATGAATTTATTCTATCCAGGACATGCTATATCCTTATAGATTATTTTTTGAGATCCTTAAATAATGGCTCAATTGAATTTGGGTACTGTGTAAAGATGGGAACCACAAACAAAGTTGGAGAACCTGTAAACCCTACCGTTCTTGAATTTTTCGTGAAATGTAAAGGGGGTTGGCAATCAAATTATGATCAGGCTGAAATATATACTTTTTTCAACAACACAAACAATCAAGATAAAAGAAGATGTTATTGGTTCAACGAACTATCGCTTATTAAGCAGTATGCCGAAATGCTTGGAGGTAAAATATGGGTGCAAAAGGAGAAAGGGAATCGTATAAGTGTCTATTTTACTCTCCCTTACATGCACGATGAAAATTTATCGCAAGATGCCTGCTACAATTAAACCCAATAAAGAAATGATCAAACAGCAAGAAGAAGCAATAATGGAGGCAGAGCGGAATCTGAAACCTCTTAAAATATTATTGGTGGAGGACAATCATTGTGGAATGAGATTATTACCTACATTCCTCAAAGAATTTAACCACGAAGTAATCCTTGCCTATAACGGTGAGGAAGGAGTTGAGGTTTTTCGTAAGAGGCCGGATATTGATTTGATACTTATGGATATACAAATGCCAATAATGGACGGTTTTCGGGCAACCCAACTTATCCGCGAGTTTGACAAGGAAATTATTATAATATCTTTTACTGCAAGCTCCCGGTTTAAGTATGGGAAACAAGCAATTGAAACAGGAATGAATGATTACCTCCAAAAACCTTTTGCTGCTGCTGAATTACTGGCAATACTGCAGAAGTATTTTAGCAAATGAGCTTATATAAATGAATTCATTTGCTATTAATATTTTAGTGTTTCAATCTGTTGCTTGAACAATTCCAGAGCCAAAGAGGCATCCTTACATTCGTCTATTAAAAGATTTTCTTTCTGAAAATATTGGATTGTATAATTGAGCCTGACTATATACCTATCAATCATTTTGAATGACATTTCCAACAAGCAATCCTTAAAATACTCATTGAATTTATCAAGTTCTTCAAGGCTCTTTACTTTATCTAATTCCTGAATCAAATTGTTGTAATACACTAAACCGCTATCATTTAATTGATAGTAATGATCAACTCTATTAGAGAAATTAATGTCAGAAACAACTTTTGCCGATGATGTAATGATCAATCCAGAAAGCAGAAATTTGATGTTATTCCTCAACGTACTAATATCTTTGGCCAGATAGCTAAAATAATCTTTTGTGAATAAACTTTTCTTAACTTCTAAATAATTGTGCTCTTTCAAATTTATTATAATCTGAAGGAATCTTTCGGAAAACCCATCCATAGTTTTAAAAAGCTCTGCCATCAATTCAGTAAAGAATTGGTTCGTATCATCTTCATTATCGAAGTGGATCAGAATCTCAAAAATCGAAGAATCTAAGATTGCATTTTCGTACAAATCATTTGAAAGTATCATATTCTTCTGTATTTTAGGTGTTTTAAATGGGAATATGTTCAGTAACTATTGTAATACACGTTCAATTTCCTCAGACGTCCGTGGACCAACAAGAAAATCATCCATTCCTGCTTCGCTACCCATTTTGCGGGTTTCGTCCGTGAACATCATGGATAGTGCAATAATTTTAGCCCTGTAATTTGTACCTCTTTCTATTTTCCTTATTTCCCTGGTGGCTTCAATCCCATTCATTACCGGCATTTGAATATCCATTAGAATGTAATTTGGTTGCTCTTCTATGTACATTTCAACAGCCTGTTGTCCATTTTCGGCAGTGAATACTTCAAAATTGCCTAACTTAAGTATTACTGCTTTGGTTAATATTAGGTTCAATTTGTTGTCATCCGCCACTAAGACAGTGGCTTTCTTTTCTTGTTCCTTCATTTTACAGAGCATAAAGAATCAATAAAAATATAAAATTTACCTGCAATAAATTGCAGATTATTTGTCGCGGTGAACATCCCAAACAGCTTCGTTAGAATATTTCCTAAAGGAATTGTATTAAGAGAAAAATCCCAATACGGATCCCTATACCATATAAGAACCAACGGAACATTTCTTTCGATTTTCTGTCATAACCCAAGTCCTTAATTACGAAGTATAAAACTAAAACAGCAATTCCTGGGAAAAGCAATATTAGTATTATCCAACCTATCCCTAATGGCAGGTTCGCCTTTTCTGCGATTATTTTATTATCGGCCTCTACTTCCTGTTCAGCAATCGCAACCTGTTCGACAGATAAATTCCGCTTTGCAAATTCGTTCCTGGCTGATTCAACCGCAGCAGGTTGGTAATCGCCTTCTGGACTATTCAAAATTTTCAATAATTCGGCATCCGTTCTTCCGGACATTACAAGGTCAAAATTGTTTGCCATACACTATCAGTTAAAGTTAATAATTTAGTTAAAATTCTGTTTGTCAAGCAAATTGCTAATATGAATATTTTTTCTTGAATTCCTTTTCCCAAGCCATTATGGTTTTAGTTTCTGATCCCAAATATGGTTTTTCGCAGATATACAAAAGCTTGTCGGCATATAATTTCCATTTTTCAGGTGCTTTGTTTCCAAGCAATAAAACGCCCAACAAACTCATTTCACCTTTGTTTCGTAGATCTCCAATATTGGTCAATTTTTCAGCTTCGTTTATATTATTGCGTTTTACAAGATCAATAAATTTTGACACCGAATCTGCTAACGTCCCAAATTGGTTTCTATAAGCATCCAAAAAATCTGTAAGGGGTAAGTTGTTTCTTGATGCAAAAGCAATTGCTGGAATAATTGTACTACGGTTTATATAACTGCTATTTGATAAGGCCTTTGCTTTATTTATTACGGATTTTGATGCCCCTTTGGAAACTGCAGCCAAGCGAAGTACATATCCGCTGATATTGGTGTCAGACTGCGCATAATTAACTGCATCATCTATTTCTCCTTTTTCGAGAAGCTTGTATGCGTAGTAAACATTGTTTGGATCGGATAAGGTACTGTTTTCAACATCATCAACAAAAGATAAGTAATTGGATTGTAATTCTTTGTCGTCAATCAAATTCTTGTTCCCTAATAATTGGTTAATCCTTTTCAAGTTGTCAACAATCAAAGGTTGAAGTGCTTGATCGCCTTCACTTGCAGTAACAAAACAGGAAGCAGCTTCTTTCCAATTTTCTTTTTGCAAGTATGAATATCCTACAGCATTAGATAACCAAGCATTATATGGCCATTTTTTATACCCTTCCATAAAAGCACTATCCCGTTTTGCTTCGTTCTCTATACACCGGCAACTCAAGTAATAGAAATTTGGGTTTTTGGGATATTTTTGTAATAACTTTCTTAGTTCTTCACATACTCTTACCTTCTCCAATCCAGTTGCAAAATCCTGCTGGTATCTTAAAGCTGGTATATCAAAAGGATCTAATTGGAGCCTTTTGTCAATGGCTTCTTTTAGATAATTTATTCTTGCTGAATAGTTAAGCCATGTTATGATGTTTGGCGAGGATGGGCTTTCCCATATTGCATGTGTTTTAATTATTTTTTCAATATCTTCGTCATTATCAATTATGTTAACTAATTGTTCGGGTGAAGATTTAAGTTCATCAACAACCACCCTTTTTTGAGCTTCACCAGAATATACTTTAACGCTTTCGGGTGGTGGAACAAAATAATAGTCTGCTTTAATCTCAAACCAACGCTTAGCTGTAACTAATCCATGTTCTTTTGGAGGCTTGGGATGATTATAATAAACTACCCATGTATAAATCAGTGCTGAATTTGCGATATTATAAATATAAGTTTTTGAATGTTTGTCTAATTCCTGCTTGAATGTTTCAATCAATTCCCCTTTAGTGGTTGTGGTTCTAATGTTGATTTCGGGTTCAATATCAATAATAAGCTCTTTAGCAATTCCTTTTGTAACGGATATTGGCGCCTTATTATTTACATATACGATCACATCCGTGGGAAATCCATTGTAAATTATAACGTTAGAGGTTCCTGCATTGGAAGCAAAAAAAATGGCAATAAATATGATTATAGCGGCTACCGAGTATTTGGCATGGAAGGAATGAGGCCATCGGCATTTTGGAATTTGGAATAAAAATCGGTTTGAGTTATGATTTTACGTTTTATTGATGGGTCATATTTTGAGTAATCCCCTGGGATTTCAATCAAATCAGGAGCTTTCTCGTTGGAAACATTGCCCGAAAGTGTTTTATCTTTGATATAGGATTCAGTATCTAATAGCTCATCCAATGCTGCAAAGCGTAATTCGTTCAACGAATTACTTGCTAGGTTAATCCAATAACCTACTACATTTACCCAAGATCGGATATTTGCAGTGCTGGCTGGTTGTAAGATAAAGGGTTCAAGAAATTCAGCAAACTGCTTTCCCTGCAATCTGTCAACAAGTTGAGGGTTTAGCGTTATTGATTTCGAGTTGTTGAAAAAGTCTTCGAGTGTGGTATGAAGATCATTTGCAGCGCGGCACAAGAAAGAAATATCCATTGAATCGATTCGATAAAATGATAAAACGGAAGCCATTGTGTCAAATAAAAATTTACTCTGAACTTCAATATTTTTTTGTGTATGCTCGCAATAATGAATAAGCCCTGCCAATGACGCCAAATATTGACCCCATTCTGAACCAATGTTTTTTGCAGCCTCATTGTGGATTATCCTACAAGTATAAAGATGCTTTACCAGTTTATCTTTTTCAATTTCACATTCATTTTTTGTTGATTGTATTTTGCCAGGCAATTCATTGTGGTTGATTTCTGACCCTCGAAATATTATTTTTCCCTCAGTGGCGGTGAGTGCTTTTTTATTCAAACCTACCAGCATGAACAGTTCTTCCTCCAGATTTCTCAAATGTTGCATTTGTTCCTGTAAATCAGAAGGATAAAGAGTGCTTAATTTTTCGGCAAGATTTGGTATTTCAATTCCGTTATCGTAAATATCCTTTACTTGGTTACAACCAATAAAAATACACCGGTTGTGATATACACCTCTGTATTCTGGCAACAAATACGTACGTTGGAAATCGTTGTTTAGAATTTTGAGAGATTCTTCTATTGACAAGAGAGTCGTTTCAGTTTTTACCTTGCTGAATAATTCACGTGTAAGTTTTTCTTTTGTTTTTTCTGGATCTTTAAAAAGAATCCAAGCAGGGCGATTATCAATATTTGCCACTACATATACTTTTTTAGCATTTTTCTCCCTATCAATATTGGAAGGGTGCGTTTCCCACATTTTGGGCGGCCTCGCTATTTGTTCCCGAAAAAGTAATTTTTTATTGAAGCCGAAGTTTTGTGTTGGTGATTTTCCATAATCGGGGTTGTTTAAAACAACCCGTAAATGTGAAATTAAATTTTCCTGAAGCGCATAGATATTTGCAACCTGTTTTTTATGTTGTAGTTGATTTTTAACGAATTCAATAGCATTCTCAAAGGATTCATCAGCAGCATGTAGTTTATAGAGTGAATGAACTATGGCATCGCTTCCTGTCAAAGATACTGCAACTAAATCGGCATGGAATTCCATTTCCCTCGATAATGCCCGTTGGGTTAATACTACAATTTTAAATAATATCTCAACCAAAGAACGGATTGACCATACAATGGAAGAAAGAATCCACCCAATCCACGCAAGGCGAAAATCTATGCGTGATATTTTGTTTAAAAATACATCAAAACTATCACGCCTGGCAACTATTTGATAAACAACCTGATGGGCAATGTAAACCCAACGGCCAACCAACATTGATTTTTGTGTAAAATGACCAAACTCGTGCGCAAGGATGGATTTGAATTCCCCCAAATTAAAAACATTTACAAGGCCTAATCCTATTTCCAAATTTTTGCGTGGACGGAATAGCAGGTTTATAAATGAAATGTCGTAAAAAACAGATGCATTTACTGTATTAGTCAGGAAAATTTTATGCGGCCGTGGAGCATTTGCTTGATCTGCCAGTTTATAAATAAAATCAAATAGTTGAGGTTCGTCTTCTCGTGTTATTTCAAAAGACTCATCTTTATTTTTACGATTTAAAAAAAAGATAGCCTTTAGCATAAAAATACCCATGAACGAGGATAATAAGGCCACAAAAAAACTAACAAAGCCATTCCTTCCACCAGAAAATAGATCACTAAAAAGAAAATATGCTTTATAAATAAACCAAAAAGCTAAACCAAAGTATAGTGAGATGAATGTTATAATTGCAAAGGATGCAAGTATAACCTGTTTTTTATACTGTCTTCCAGGGGTGGTAAAATCTACCGGAACATTTAAAGGTTCTGTTGTAAAAGCATTATGTATCGAAAGTGGCATATCAAAATCTCTTTAGGCAATAAAAGTAATAAAATAGTACTGTTAAACTTCAGAATTATGAATTTTTTTTTGAATAATACACCGCTTATCCTATTTGTTCACCTACTATTATACTGCTACTTGGAAGGAGGAATTAGTATCATTGTATGATTTTGTTCGGGGTACAAATTATTTAAACTATAAAGGTGAATTTTTCCAGACTAATCAATTATTCGAAGCTCAATTTTGATTTTAGTTTGTAAATAAATCAAACAGCTACATATCTTTGCCCAATCAAATTATTTAGAAAATTAACAGCTAATAATATTCTAATGCAAATCATTACAAATGAACCTAATCCTAACCAATTACGGCCACAAATTTATTACTGAGCAATCAAAATCGTGCCCTGAACAGGATTTATTGACCAATCCGAAATTGGCAACTCTTAAACAGGTTTTATCGGAAAAGGCAATCGAAATGCCAACATCAGGTATTTACGAGGAATTGGTCAAAACTGGCTATCTTGAAACAAACAACACCTTGGACTTAAGCGAAATAGAATTCAAATACAGAACCAATCCCTTGGAAAATGTTACTCGGATTGTTTTTGAATTTACCACCCAATGCAATTTTAACTGTGCCCATTGCCGCAATGGCTCCATGGAAAAAAGCACGGAAACCGATATTGAAAAACTGAAATCGGTATCGGATGCTTTCATTGAGCTTAACATCAATAGGTTCGATTTTATTGGCGGCGAGGTCTCCAAATATGGTGTTGGCTGGCTGCAGTTGGCAAAACACACCAACCGCAATTTCGATAAAACCATTACCGTTTTCAGCAATGGCTGGTGGCTCGAAAAGACAGATTTTGAAGCCGCAGGAAAACATTATGTTAACGACATACAATATTTGTCTGATTTAAAGCAAAATGGCGTTACACATATTTTGTTCAGCATTGATGGGCATGAGGATCAGCACGACAAATCGAGGAAACATGTTGGGCTTTACCACAAAATAATTTCTTCGTTCGATAGGATAAAACTCAGCGGGATCGAACCCCGCATTTCGGCACTACTTGACGATAACCTGGACGAAAGGACGATAGGAACGTTTTTGGATATTGCCAACCGCATCTACAATTTTCCCGAAAACATGGAAGTTGATGCAAAAGTGAATAGTTTGGTACAGGACCCGACCAACCAGTTCAGCAACTTTATTGATATTGGCAGCGCGGTAAACCTCAAAAATAAGAAACACAAAATAAGCGAAATACCGCCGCACCTTTTGCGCTGTAAGGCTTTTTACAGGCCCTGGCCAAGTTTGAAAATAAAGGCAGACGGCAGCCTTTCGGTTTGCCCGCTGCTGGATGCCAGCAATGGATACGGAAACCTCCACCAAGAAAACATCGTTGAACTACTAAACAATTTTCGGCAGGCTTTTGTATATAAACTGCACGCCGACAATAAAATAAGCGAATATCTAAAGTATCTCGACACAAGTATTTTTGGCGAATATTTCGACCACATTTGCTCCATACGGGTAATTTTGACCCTGATGGCCACCTACCTTAACGAAGAAGAAGTCATTAACAGCGAAACAATTTTAAAAATAAACCGTAAGATTGCGCAATATTCCGGCCATCTTGAAAATGGAAAATAATCCAAAAATATTCACCATGAACCAAATCCGACCCTGGCTTTTCATTGGCAAATACCGCGAAACCTTAGATTCCGGATTGCTAAAAATTAATAGGATAAATGCCATGCTTCAATTGGCCGAACTGGTAAATCAGCCCGAAATTACTTGCTTGTACCTCGCGGTTGAGGATGGAATTCCAATGCCACACGAAAAACTAAAAACCGGCATTGAATTTATAAAAACGAACCAGAACGATGGAAGAAGAGTTTTAGTTGCTTGTGGTGCAGGTATCAGCCGCTCAGCCGCCTTTGCAATAGCATCACTTAAGGAGGTTGAAAACTTATGTTTGCTCGAAGCATACAAGGCAGTAAAACAACATCATCCGGAGACTTTGCCTCATCCGGCTATCTGGCAATCGTTGTGCATGTATTTCGATGAAAATGTTTCATTTACCGAGTTGTTAAAGCAATAAAATATTTTGCTGATCCAAAATGTATTCGCAATGAATTGTCGTACCTTTGTTTTATTCTAAAATTCAGGTTCTTATCAAAATAATCAGTCATGATAAAGATAGTTTTTTTAATTTTTTGTTCCGTTGCCGCTTTGTTTAGCCAGGCGCAATCTAATCAAAATTTCAAATCCGGGGACAATACAACAATTAATGAAAGTCAAGATTCCTATAACCAAATTATTTCCGACTACAAAGGTCCCTGTGGGTGCAGTAACCCGATAACAAATGAAGAGCTGAAGCAAACTATTTCGATAATTAAAACAAGAAATTCAGATGTCTGGATGCTGACCTTGGCAAAACAGGAAATTCGCAATAAATGTTTGTTGGCAACACAAATCAAAGAAATAACCTTGTTGTTTACTTACGATGACACCCGTTATAATTTTGTGGCCTTCGCCCAAACATATACCTACGATTTGGGTAATTATAGGGCTGATCTACAGCAATTTCTCTTTCCTACGGTAAGCACTAAGTTTGGACAAACATATACTAAAAATGCCCTTAATAAACTTTGGGTAAATCCAAGTTATTCAGCCGAAACTGTCCGGCATTTTTACAGTTACGGCTATTAAAGGCAGCACTACCCTACTTTTCTAACTTTGAAAAACTGATCCTAATTCTACTATTCTTTAATTTCCTTTTCCCATTACACCTATCTGCTTCAACTTCTCTATAGAACCACAATACACATTAAAATCAACACTTCCCTTAATCCCATCCACCTTTCCTCGTTCACTGTGCTGCCAGAATGTCCAGGGCGTTTCAAACTCATTATAAAAACGGTCGTGATCGAAATAACCGGCAATCCATAAAGGATAATCTTCAAAATTACCTTTGAGGTACGTATTGTAAAAATTAATATTGGTGTAAATAATGGGTTTAACAGCATAATGTTTCTCAAGCTTTGTCAGGAATATTTTCAGTCCCTCGCGAATTTTGGTTGCCGATTTCCGGTTACTCTTTTCAATATCAACAACTGGCGGCAAATCGCCTTTACTGAGTTTCACCATTTTTATAAAGTTATCGGCCTGTTTTGCAGCATCCCTTGATGGATAATAAAAATGATAGGCGCCACGCATCAATCCGTTTTCAGCCGTTTGTTTCCAATTGGTTATAAATTTTTCATCTTGCCTTGTTATGCCTTCCGAAGCTTTTATAAAAGCAAAAGCAATCCGTATCCCATTCTTTTCCATAAGGCTAACCCTTTTCCAATCAATATTTCCCTGATGTTTTGAAACATCAATACCATGCACACTATATCCTTTTGGTACAATAATGCCAAACGATTCAACCTTTGGTGCAATTTGTTCCTTTAATGGTGATTTACTGCTGAAAAAGGATGGAAGTCTAATAATCAGATACATAAAAAATAATATTCCAGCCGGGATAATCAGCAATCTGAAAAGTAATTTGAAATTTGTGTGTGTGTTCATACCAAAATTATTATGCTTCAGCCATTTCGTTAGGCCTACCTGATGCAAATGGATTGAAATCTAATTTATACAGAAAACGGTTCTTCAGAAATCCGGAATTTCAATGTAATTTTGTACTGATTTAAAATATTCTTTCACCTTGCTTACCTTCAACGGAATTCAAAAGTCAATTGTTTTACCACAAAGAAAATAAATATGCTTAACGACGTAGTAACCATTGAAAAGAAACATACCAATGCCGCATCCACCCTTTTTGATCGGGTGATCCGCGACAGGAAACCTAAATTTATAATTTCAATTTCGGGCGAAGTTGGCACAGGGAAATGCGAAATTGCGCACGAATTGGGCAGGAAACTTATCGAAACTGGAATCAGTGTTAAGCTGCTGCACATGGACAATTACTACTTTATCCCACCACTCGAGCGACAGGAATGGAGGAAAAAGAACGGTTTGGAAAAGATTGGATATGATGAGTACGACTGGAATTATGTGAACCGTAACATTGATGATTTCCGCATGGATTTAAAGTCGGTAGTGCCTGTTGTTGATTTATTTACACAGAAAGTCGATCAACTCCACACCGATTTTAAAGGAATTGAAGTCCTAATAATTGAAGGCTTGTATTCCATAAAAATCAACCAAAGCGATTTAAGGGTGTTTATTGAACTTACTTACGAAGATACCTGGCAGGAGCAAAACATGACACATAAAGAGATATTGGATGATTTCCGTCTCGAAGTTCTTAAACATGAGCATACCGCAGTTCAGAAACTCAAATCTCAAGCCGATTTTTACATTGATTTCGATACAGCTGGAGAAATTTTCCATCTTTAGAACAACCCCAAAACCCTAAACCCCAAAACCCTAAACCCCAACCCCTACGATATATGAGCCAAAAATATAAATTCCCCGAGTGGGCCATAAACCAGGTAGTTTATGAAGTAAACCTCAGGCAATATTCGCCAGGTGGAACCATTACCGAGTTCAGGCAGCATTTGCCAAGATTAAAGGATTTAGGGGCCGGAATCCTTTGGTTTATGCCAATACAACCTATCGGGATCAAAAACCGCAAAGGCACCCTTGGCAGTTATTATTCCATTAGCAATTACTGCGAAATGGATCCTGCTTATGGCACAATGGAGGAATTTGTTAGCCTTGTAAAAGAAATCCATTCTATGGGTATGTACGTTATCCTCGATTGGGTGGCAAACCATACGGCATGGGATCATATATGGATTGATGAATTTCCTGATTTTTATAAAAAAAACGAATTAGGGGAAGTATTTCCGCCATTTCCCGAATGGGAAGATGTTGTTGGGCTAGATTACTCGAATGATGCATTGCGCTTGGAGATGATTTTGAGCATGAAATTTTGGATTGAAACAGCCGATATTGACGGGTTCAGATGCGACATGGCCATGCTTGTGCCAACAGATTTCTGGAACCAGGCACGAAAAGAATTAGAAACGCTGAAGCCTGTATTTATGTTAGCTGAAGCCGATCAACGCGAACTGACCGAGGAAGCCTTTGACGTACTCTACAACTGGAATTTGATGCATGTGTGGAACGATATTGCCCAAGGCAAGTATTCGGCAGTAGAAATACGCTGGCGAATTCCTTCCGAAATCACTGATTTTCCGCAAGGTTCAGAAAATTTGATGTTTATAAGCAACCATGATGAAAATTCGTGGAACGGGTCGGAACTTGAGCGATTGGGGCTTTCACTCGAAACATTCGCGGTGTTGATTTTCACCCTTCCTGGAATGCCGCTCATTTATTCAGGTATGGAAGCTGGCAATTATCGTAAACTTAGTTTTTTCGATAAAGACTGCATCGAATGGAAAGAAGATAAAATGGCGGCCCTCTACTCGAAACTTGCGCATTTGAGGATGCAGAACCCAGCTTTGTGGAGCCTACAGCCAAAATCTGGTTTTCAACTACTTACCACCGACCGCGATGATAAAGTTTTGTGCTTTACACGCGAAAGTGCAAGTAAAAAAGTTTTGGTAGCCTTAAACCTGAGCACAGAGCATGTAAATTTCAGGTTCACAGGGTTAGGGTTCCAAGGCCGATATATTAATGTTATGGATCAAATGCATGTAATTATGGGCGACACACCATGTTTTTCGCTCAATGCCTGGGGTTACAGGGTTTGGGAAAGTGTTTAATTTTTTTTTCGGCAAAACGCAAAACAAAACAATGATTTATTACTTTTGCATCCTACAAGGCGGAAGTAGCTCAGTTGGTAGAGCATCAGCTTCCCAAGCTGAGGGTCGACGGTTCGAACCCGTTTTTCCGCTCTAAAAATCAAGCAGTTAGCAAATTTTGTTAGCTGCTTTTTTTATTTTTCAACATACAAAACATTATAAATTGCTCCATTTTATGTTGATTTTCGATCAAAAATATAGTTCAAAAGTGAGCATATTGATAAATCAGCGAAGAGTAACTTTAGATTTAAAACAGGTATTTTTATAAGAAATCACAAAATAATGTCTATTCACTTCCTTTTAAATAAATAGTACAACAGGATTCTCAGGCAACGGAAACAACAAGCATGACCAAAAACTAAAATGGGGTTCGGTTTATTTACAAGTGTATTTTGATAATTGTATTGTACTTTGCCTAAGAGATTGTAAGTCTTTATCGGCTTGTGACAAAGCAGCGCATTTAAATGATTTGCAACGAAAGGAGGAATAGTTGCATACAATGCTTTAAATTTGAAGAGTTAAAATTAAAATACATACCAGTAAAATTTAGGCTCAACATAAAAACGCAATTATCATTATCCAAATAAAAACACAAATGTGGTTCGAAAAATTAACAGGATTCAAGGAAGAAAACCCCGAACAAGTCCGGAAAAATCTGGAAATTGATGGCACGAAATTGATTTCTAAGATAAACGGTGCTGAATACACCTTTGGTCAACTCGAAGTAGTTTCGTTGCACAACTTGCGGAAACGGGCATTGCCATGCATGCATCACAGAGCGAAAATCAGTATTTCGGAAGTGGTTGGTAATATTCAGGCCATGCATGAAGCGCCTTCCAACGCAGGGGCAATGATTCAGGCAGCATCCCAATTTAACCTTCTTGAAATGATTAGGCCAAATGTTACACCTGAAAGGGGCGTTGGAATTTATGAAAATGATTACACCCAAGGGCCTGCTTGTGCCATTGCCTGCGGGGCAGGGACAATTTACAGGAATTATTTTGCAGATGTCAACGGACAAATTGGGCAATCAGCTAATAATCAGATAGACTGTTTAAAACACATTGGAATTGAGTTAAAAAACGACAGTTTAAAACTTTGGGAAATGCAAAATGGTTATGCATTAGCAAAGGATATTGATAGTCTGAAAGTTATTGCTGCACAAATTAATAACAAAACGGAACAGGACTATGAGGATTTGAAAGGATATTTGAGCATTGGCATTCAATGGGATACAGAAGTTACAATAAGCAAAAAAAAGCAACTTGTAACCCAGGCTTATTGTTCAGCATTGCCAGTACGATATTCGGCTATCCACTCCTGTTACTGGAAGGAATTTGCATGCTTGATTTTAGAAGCAACTTATGAAGCAACCTTATATGCTGCGTTACTGAATTTTGAGAAAACTGGGAACAATAAAACCTATCTCACATTAGTAGGAGGCGGCGCGTTTGGAAATAAAGAAGAATGGATAATTAAAGCAATGCAAAAGGTTTTTTTCAAATTTTCAGAATCGCCTTTGGATGTCAGTATAGTTAGCTATGGAAAATCAAACCAAGCGGTGATTGAATTGATCAAATCAATTAGTTGAAATTGGTTGATTTCCACTAAAAGCCAACCCCAATCCAACTATATTCCCTGTGTTGTCCTGAATGCCTAAAATAAATCTTCAACAACTTCCTATTTGGTCACTCCAAGATGATGAGCCACATTGGCAAGTTTGGCATTTAGTGTCCCAATGGTTAAAGGGTCATGGTTAGGAACAGTGATATTCTGTTGGCCGTTTTGTTGTTTTGAAAGCCGAACATGGTTTCCTGTTTGTCTGCGAATTCGGTAGTCGGAATTTTGAAATGCATTAATAAAACCTGAAGCATCAATATTACTAGGGAGTTTCATAAAGCAAAAGTTTACTCGCGGGTAACATGCAAACGGATCAGTCTTGCCATTTCTACTTCCATAAAATGACACCTTACTGCAATACTTATTAAGGGTATTAGTTCTTCGAACTTATGCTCCAGGGTGAAAATAGAATGATTGATTGGTCAGGCAAAATAACTACCATCTTGTGAATCATCTACTAAAAATAAATTATTTCTTTCTAAAGATTAATTTGATTTTTCGGTATAAAAATTAAAAAAAAAATATTTTCCTTCCAGTCTGGGTATTTTAACATCCAGGTGTCTTTCCCCAAACCCCCAAATCCCAATCCCCAACTCCTTTAAAAACCTACCTCATATCATTAACTTCAACTCCCGGATGTTCGGCTTTATTGAATGAAAACACCGAATCCGCCAAAGGTTGATCGGAAACAAATTTATCAACTAAATACGAAAACGTACTGCCGTTGCGATCGTAAATAATAAACTTGCTGATCTGTTTTTTTGTTTTGTCAATGGTAAGGCGCACTTTGGTAAATGTTTTGCCTTTTTTGAGCGGATAAAGCTCTATAACCTGGTCGTTTCCTTTTTCTTCGATAAATTTCGATTTAAAATCCTTGTTGTACCCACTTAACAGCTTGGTTGGGGTAAAGGAGTCGTCATCGTTACCGGGACTGTTTATCTGTACCTCGTTTGCATCTTTCAAATAAGTCCAAACCGTTTTTCCATCGCTTATTACATCTTGGCCGGCTGCTGTAAGTTTGTATTTATCGCCCTTCGATAGCAGCGAGCCTTTAAATTTGTCATGGATTTTCTCTTTTTCGTTATCCATGGCATACGTAAAATCAATCTTTATTGTTTTGAACGATTTGGCTTTTATTGAAACTTCGTCGAGTATGGCCGTTGCTTTTTTATCGTTTTGTGCAAAACCTGCAATAGATAAAGCTACAAAAGCAGCAATTAGGAAAATGTTCTTTGTCATGATTGGTTAATTTAGATTTTAGTATTCTTCTGTTTTTCTATTGCTGTTCAAATCTTTCAAAAATTGTTCCAAAGCGAATTCGGTGGCAACTTTTACTTCGCGGGCCTTGCTGCCTTCAAATGGGCCTACTATGCCAGCGGCTTCAAGTTGATCGATTATTCGGCCTGCGCGGTTGTAACCAAGCTTTAATTTGCGTTGCAAAAGGGATGTGGAGCCTTGCTGCGATGCCACAATCATATAGGCGGCATCTTCAAAAAGCTCGTCGCGCTCGCCCGGATCCAATTCCTGTTGAACTTCTGATTCCTCTTCGTTGAACTCTGGAAGTGCAAATGCAGTCGGGTAGCCGCGCTGCGAACCAATAAACTCGGTTACGCGTTCCACTTCGTGGGTATCAATAAAAGCACATTGTAAACGAATCATATCGCCTCCTTGCGACATCAGCAAGTCGCCACGGCCAATCAACTGATCAGCCCCACCTGTATCGAGGATTGTGCGCGAATCTATTTTTGAAATAACCCTAAAGGCAATACGTGCCGGGAAATTGGCCTTAATGGTACCCGTAATAATATTTACGCTTGGGCGTTGGGTTGCAATAACCAAATGTATGCCAATGGCACGTGCAAGCTGTGCAAGGCGGGTAATTGGGTGCTCAACTTCCTTGCCTGCAGTAAGTATAAGGTCGGCAAACTCATCAATTACCACAACTATGTATGGCATAAACTTATGGCCTAACAATGGGTTGAGCTTTCGGGCAATAAATTTGGTGTTGTATTCCTTTATATTCCTAACCTGGGCATCTTTCAGCAGGTCGTAGCGGTTGTCCATTTCAATATTCAACGAATTGAGCGTGCGCACCACTTTTCGGGTGTCGGTAATAATCGCCTCTTCCGAATCAGGAAGTTTTGCAAGGTAATGCCGTTCTATTTTCGAGAAAAGGGTAAGCTCTACTTTTTTGGGGTCAACCATCACAAACTTGAGTTCCGATGGGTGTTTTTTGTACAATAACGAGGTAATTATTGCATTTAACCCAACCGACTTTCCTTGACCTGTTGCACCAGCCATTAGTATATGCGGCATTTTGGTAAGGTCGGCTACAAATTCCTCGTTCGAAATTGTTCGTCCGATGGCAAAAGGAAGGTCGTAATGGTTGTTCCTGAATTTGTCGGAAGTAATAATGGTTTTCATCCCTACAATAGCGGGATTTTGGTTCGGGACCTCGATGCCGATTGTTCCTTTTCCTGGAATAGGTGCTATTATACGTATTCCTAAGGCCGAGAGGCTCAATGCAATATCATCTTCCAGGTTTTTTATTTTCGATATACGCACGCCGGGGGCAGGAATAATTTCGTAAAGCGTTACTGTTGGACCAATGGTAGCCTTGATTTTGTCAATCTGTATCCCATAATTCCCCAAAGTTGAGACGATGCGGTTTTTATTGGCCTCTAATTCATCTTTGGTAACACTAATTGTGCCTGTTCCATATTCGTCGAGCAATTCGAAGCTTGGAAAGACAAAAGTTGCCAAATCAAGCCGTGGATCGTAAGCCGTATCCATCGTGTTATGAACCTCATCATCTTTTTCTTTTGATGTTGGCTCAGGCTTCCTGATTACAGGCTTTGGGGCTGTAACAATTGGTGGTACAATGGTAAATTCAGAATCTGAAACCTGTTTTATAGGTTCGTTTGATTCAACAGTAAATTCAACCTGTGAACTGCCCTGTGGCTTTGCTTTTGGCATTGAAACAGCCTCAAATTGGGTATTAGTGGCCTGTTCGTTGCCCGAATTTGGCTTTGGTTGTGCAACGGGTTTAGGTTCAACTTTTTCGAAATCGTTCACGGCAAACTCAACGGTATTGTATTTGTCAACGGGTATATCCTGAAACGAGTTACGCGTATTAATCACAAATTCAGGATCTTGGTTTAAGATGCTTCCATCTGGGTTAACATTGTCGCCCTCTTTTCGGTTTTTTAACCAAGGTTTGATTTTTTGGAACGAAAAATTATAGGCTACAACCAAAAAAGCTACAAAAATGAAAATCAAAAGCAACATGAGGCCGATTTTCCCCATAAACCCTTCGAGATAAATAGATGATTCGTGGCCAGTAATGCCGCCTAATATCGAAAGTGCCGAGTTGCGGAACATAAAGCCAAGTGTTACCGAAAGCCATGCCATTGCAAGCATTATAAAACCAAAACTTGAACCGAGGGCAATGATTTTATGCTTCAGGGTTAGCCTTACACCAAAAACGAATAACCATATCGGGATGAAGAGGGCACCTACCCCAAAGCCTTGTTTTACCAATAAGATGGAAGCCGCAGCTCCAAGCCTACCACCCATATTATTGGCTTCCAAAGTCATATCCGAAACAATGCGGCCAAACCTAACCCCGGAAAAAATATCATCGGAATCACCTGAAAACCAGTTGATAAGAAACGAAATAAAGGCAATAAACAGAAAAAAAGATGTGAGCAGGGATAATACACCAACAACTTGCGAAAACTTTTCCATACGCGGGGTTTCCGGATTTAAGTCCTCTTCTGTTTTGGGCTTTTGTGGTTTAGTTTTTTTCTTCTCCTTAGGCTCATTCGGAACATTGGCAGGTTCGTCCTGAAGCGTGTTTTTGGGAAGCGAATTTGAAGTATATCGGGGCATTGACTAAAATAAGCTAAAATCGTGAAATGTTTGTTGGTTAGTATAAACACCACCCCTGTTTACACAATCTGCAAAAATATAAAATTTTCGGTAGTGCCCGTAGTGATTAGTGCGCAAAAAAAACAGACCTTTCCAAAGTTATGAAAAAGGTCTGCTTTCTTGAAAATACCGAACACTTATTTCTTGGTTGGCTTGGCCATCTCGCGAAGTTTGGCTTCAGTGGTTTCGGTGTATCCGGATGGGATTTCGAACAATTTATTCGAAACGCGACCGGGTTGAACCGAAATTGCTGTTAATTGAACTGGGATTCCCATAATGTTGTATTCAAATTCGAGCATTATCCCAGGAACCGACCTAACATTGGTGTTAAAATAAATGTTGTTATTTCCCAACTCTTCGGAGTAGAAAATTTTCGATTTGGTTGATTTTCCGCTGCTTACCATATTTACTTCGGAGGATTTGCAGTTTTGGCCAGCTATCTTCTTGGTTTCCTTGAGTGGCACTATCATTGGCGTTACATTTCCTTTGTTAAAATCTTCCTTAGTACGTTTAACAAAATACTTGCCTGTTTCCATTTCAACTAACCTGTAAATGGCCATTTCGTCGCCATTCATGATAAATGTGTTTTTGCCAAAAGGCAGCGACATTTCAATATGGGCTTTGTTGGCCGAAATCTGCATGTCGAGTGTAGTTGGCAAAGTTGCAACAATAGGGTTTACAGCATTGGCTGGATAGGTTATCTTGTACGTGATAGTTCCGGTGAATTTTTTAGTATTTGTTTGAGCTAACAGGAAAGTGAATGGCACACAAACCAGGAATAAGGCAATGATGATGTTCCGTTTCATAAGTATGTTTTGGGTTTTGGTTTAATTTTAGAAAAAAGTTAAAACGTATTACTTGATTTAAAATTGTTGTTTCACTCCTTTGTTAAGGATTTTTAACTTTTAATGTATTGTCCTGAAAAGTTTTCCCCATCGTATTTTTCCATCGAACAAGGATTTGTTGTTATCAAGCGAAAGCCATACAAATACGGCTTTCCCAACAATATGGTCAGCAGGCACAAATCCCCAGAACCTGCTGTCGGCAGAATTGTGGCGATTGTCGCCCATCATCCAGTAATAATCCAATTTAAACGTATATGATGTTGATTCTTTGCCATTTATAAATATTTTCCCTCCTTTTACTTCGAGTGAATTAAGCTCGTAGGCAGTTATAATCCTTTCGTATAACGGTAAGTTTGCAAGTGTAAGCTGGGTAGTTGCACCGGCTTTGGGGATATACAAAGGCCCGAAATTATCAACGTTCCAGTCATAAGTGGAATCGAATGGGAAAATATAGGGTTGCCAGAAACCTTTAGGTTGAATTATTTTTTCTACCGAAATTACATTAGGCAATTGTTTTAATTTGGCGGCCGATTCGGCAGTTAAAGTCAGCACCTGATCGCCTTCTTCTGTAACCTGCACATCCTCAGTAATATCAAGTTTGCTGATCAAACGTTTGTTGATCGGGTTTCCATCCGTTTTTACACGGTACATAAACTGCGACAGTTCAGGAAAATCGGTGGCTTTACCATTAATATGAACAACTTGGTCAATTATTTGTAAGGTATCGCCTGGCAAAGCTATGCACCGTTTTATGTAATTTTCGCGTTTGTCAACAGGGCGGGCTACTATATCGCCGAAATTAAATTTATCGTTCCAAACCCTTTCGCGGCCATATTGCCGGATTAGGCTATTATAACCTTGGTTCTGCATTTTTAACGCAACTGTATCCCCATCAGGATAGTTGAAAACCACTGCATCACCACGTTTTAGGCTTGTTAATCCAGGAAAACGGTAAAATGGCCATTTAACCCATTCCACATACGATTTGGTGTATTTTGTCATTGGCATGGTATGGTGAACAAACGGGAAAGCCAATGGCGTATTGGGTATCTTGGGACCGTAGCTCAGCTTGCTTACAAAAAGAAAATCGCCAACCAATAACGATTTTTCCATAGAAGAAGTTGGGATAGTATATGCTTCGATCATGAAAATACGGATTATTGAAGCTGCAACCACTGCAAAAATTATTGCATCTGTCCATTCCCTGAGTTGCGATTTCACAACTTTGACCCTGTTTTCAGGTTTTATGTAATTTTCTTTTTCCGAAATCCCCAAATAAGGGATGTAAACAAACGGGATTAAAACAGCCAAGGCTTGTTCGTGGAGTTTGGTTTTACCATAGTTTAATGCTGTTTGCACAAGCATTAGCATCACCATAAAGAAATTAATAAATGGAACCAGCATCAACAATAGCCACCACCAAGGTTTTCCAATAACTTTTAACCATATATAATAATTGTAAAATGGAATCAGTGCTTTGTAACTATCTTCCCCGGCATCTTTGAATATCCAATAATTCAACATTGGGAAAAGTATAAGGATAAGCAGTAAATTGGTCATCAGATCCATGGTGTGTTGTTTAAATTTAAGTTACTAATTCGTTTAAGTGTTTGCAAATGTACTGTTTAACAGAATTATAATTGATAAATATTTATCTTTTGTATTTGCAACAAAACTAAGGCGCAAATATCTTCTAAAAGTTACAAGGCATATCAGCCTGATTAGTTAAAATCTGTTAAAACGTTGATTTATAAGAAAATCAGGTGTAACGATTATTGCTGAGCTTGAAAAATAGAGGTTTTAGGCTGTTAGTAAAATGCATCAAAATAGTTTTTTGAACTCCAGCCACTAACCTCCAAAACCTAACCCCAAAACCCTCCAAATTTTATCCCCTAAGATAGTTGCAACAAAAGCGAATTCCTTACAGATTTAACATGTCGCTCATCGAAAATACACCCTTGCGGCCTTGCAGCCATGCTGCCGCCATTACTGCACCAATTGCAAACCCTGTTCGGTTGAAAGCCTCATGGGTGATTGAAATTTTGTCAATGTCCGAATTCCAAGTAACTGTATGTGTGCCGGTTACATTTCCTTCACGTATGGATTGGATAGGTATTTCATCTGTTTTTGCATTATTTTCCGAATAACCGGTATAATGTGGATTGGAAGCCAAAATCCCATTTGCCAGTGTGATTGCCGTTCCACTTGGAGAATCCAGCTTTTGGGTATGATGTATTTCTACCATCGACGGCAGGTACATTGGATATTCTGCAAGTAGCGATGCCAACTTTTGATTTATGGCGAAAAAAATATTTACACCTATACTGTAATTGGATGCAAAGAACAGGCTGCCATTGTGTTGGTTACAAAATACAGTAATTTGTTCCAAGTGCTCATGCCAACCGGTAGTACCAACCACTAAAGGTATGTTGTACTCAATGCATCTGTAAATGTTTTTAACTGCCATCGCAGGGACTGAAAACTCGATTGCTACATCGCATCCACATAATAAGTCGCCTTTTGTAATCCAATCATTCTCGTTATCAATAGTTAATGAAATTTCATGACCGTGATTGATGGCGATTTTTTCAATCTCATGACCCATTTTACCATATCCAAGAAGTGCAATTTTCATATAATGTTGTTTATGGTGCAACTGGATTTAATTTAAAAACGCATACTAACTTTAAGTCCTCCCGAAAACCTTAAAGCCTGATCCGAGCCCATTTCAGGTATCCATGGATTTACTTTCAGCGTCAGGTCGTTATTAATGTCGTAATCGAAAAAATGTGCATCAACCACTGCGTCCATTACGGTTAAAATATACCAAACCCCTGTAAAAATATAGGTTACTTCGAGGTTGCGCCTATATCCGTTACGTCCTTGAAGCAACTGATCTTCCGTATATTTAACGGCATAATCATTTGGCGGTGGTGGGATTGGATAAAACAAATTTGGCCAAGTAGGAGGATAAACGGTTTTAGCTGTAACCGACACATAATTATATGCATCGTTTACATCCCTGTATAACTGGGTATTTACATGTAAAAAGTAGATGAGTGTGCCAAAACCGGCATAAACGATTGGCATTTTCCAGTATTTACGGTTGTAGGCTTGTCCCATACCTGGTAAAACCAAGGCATAAATAGTGGCTTTTCGCGGCGAATGAGCTTCTTTGACTTTCGCAGGCACTGTATCGGTGGCAACAGGCTTAATTTCCTGACCAAGAACAACATTTACCTTAAAACAGACAAAAAGCGGTAAAACAACAATAACTATACATAGCCTGATTGACATTCGTGAGAAAGAATTTTGCAACCTTCGTTTTAACGTACTATAAATGTATGTGGCCTTGTTTATCACCAATGTTTATCGCTGCCTAATTTTGAGATAACTGACTGTAAATCATCATCTGAAACAAATGGAATAACTATACTCCCTTTACCTTTTGGTGTGCGTGTAATCTCTACCTTCCGGTTTAATTTTGCCTGAATGGTATCCTTGAAAACTTCGTATTTCAAGGGTAGGGCAAGTTTTCCAGTTTTTTTAACAGGAACAGCAGGGCTGTTTAATTGTCGCGCAATTTTTTCCACTTCACGAACAGAAAGGCCTTCAGCAATAATTTTTCGGGTGATTACTAATTGCTTTTCTTCTTCATCCACATTAACGATTGCCCTGGCGTGAGCCATACTTATTGATCCATCGCGCAAAGCAGCCTGTACTTCTGCTGGAAGTTTTAGCAACCTCATATAATTTGTAACTGTCGATCTGTTTTTTCCAACACGGTTGCTAAGTTCGTCCTGGGTTAGGCTACATTCTTCAATCAGTCGGTTGTAGCTTATTGCTATTTCTATGGCATTAAGGTTCTCGCGCTGTATATTTTCAATCAGCGCCCATTCGAGCATTTGTTCATCATTCGCAACGCGGATAAAACAAGGAATGGTTTCGAGGCCGGCAATTTTGGCAGCCCTAAACCTTCTTTCACCCGAAATGAGCTGATACTTGTCGTACCCCATTTTACGGACAGTAAGAGGCTGAATGATACCTTGCTCAAGAATAGATTGAGCTAACTCAGCAAGTGCTTCTTGGTCAAAATCAACTCTAGGCTGAAACGGGTTTGTCTCAATTTTTGAAAATGGCAATTCAGCAATTGCACCGGCAACATAATTGCCCGAAATATCTTTTGAAGTAATATCGGTTTCAGGGCTTTCGAGTATTGCACTCAGCCCCCGTCCTAATCCTGTCCTTTTTTGAATTGCCATTATTCCTTGACCTTTATTTCTTTTTGTTCCTGGGTAAGCGTGGTCATATTGTTTTTCTGTAAAACCTCACGGGCTAAATTAAGGTAATTTAATGATCCTGTGCTTCCTGCATCGTGCATCAAAACGGTTTGCCCATAACTTGGCGCTTCTGCAAGCCTTGTATTTCGGGCAATGATGGTATTAAAAACCATGTCCTGAAAATGTGTCTTTACTTCTTCTACCACTTGGTTCGACAAACGTAAACGGCCATCGTACATGGTAAGCAATATACCTTCGAAATTAAGTTTTGGGTTTAAACGCGATTGAACTATTTTAATGGTATTCAATAGTTTGCCTAAACCTTCGAGTGCAAAATACTCGCATTGAACGGGGATAATCACCGAGTCGGAAGCAACCAATGAATTTATTGTTACCAGCCCAAGGGAAGGTGAACAATCAATTAAGATAAAATCGTACTCATCGCGAAGTTTTTCAACTACCCTTCGCATCATTACTTCCCTGTCGGGTAGGTTAATCATCTCTATTTCAGCTCCAACCAAATCAATATGGGCAGGAAGAAGAAATAAGTTCGGGGTATCGGTGCTCAAAATTATATTTTTGGCCTCAACTTCCTGTATTATACATTCGTAAATTGATGTTTTAATTGTTTTGGGATCAAAACCGACTCCCGAAGTGGCATTTGCCTGAGGGTCAGCATCAATGATTAAAGTTTTGAACTCCAACACGGCCAAAGCTGCACCTAAGTTTATGGCCGTTGTAGTTTTGCCTACACCGCCTTTTTGGTTAGCAATGGAAATTATTTTACCCATTTGTGGTAGTATTATTGAAAATTTATCGTTTTATAAATCAGTTACTTAATGTTTTTTACCTGTCAGAAAACCTATAAAACTGATGAGCCTTAAAGGGCTGCAAAGGTACAAAAAAGCTCCACCTGTCTTTAAACTGTGTTGATAAGTTTTAAAGATAAACATTAAATAGATACTTTCCAAAGAGTTGGGATTTAATTTTATTTAGGATGTACGGGTTAGGATTGATGAATATAACTAATTGAAGTTTATTCGTACACTTTCAATCAAACCAAGCCAATAAGCACACCAAAAAGTAGAAACTTTTGAAGTGAGGCATACTAAATATGAGCCAGTTGCTGGCTTATGAGGGATTTGCAAAGACAAAAATTTGTATGAGCCTCTGGTTAGTTAGGATGAAGAATCCCGCTTATGGAAATCGGTATCAATATCCGAAAGCCTTTTAACCTCTTTGTAAACTCGTTCGGGCGGCTCTTTACCGGTTTCGATAAATGAATATGCATCCTGAAGGCCATGCATAAACTTTTCGAAATCCTCCTGGTAGAGGAATATTTTATGCTTATCGTAAACAAATTTTGCTAAAGCGTTATCGAAACGTTTTTTGCTTTCAGTTACTGTTACATATAACTCGCTGTCGCGTGTACATTTAACATCAAAGAAATAGGTGCGTTTTCCTGCTTTTACTGCCCTTGAAAAAACATCCTCGCGTGTGTCCCTGTTATCAAAATCTTCCATCTTACTAAAACGTTTTTAATTAAATGATATGTCCTTCTTCAACGCAAATGTAGAAATAATATTTCATTCAACAATTTTGGTTACACTCCTAAAATCTTTTTCTACTCAAAATGATACATTGAGAGCCTGAGTGAGCATGCCGCTCGGTGGTTTTGTTTTGTAAGATTATCGGAATAAACTCATTGTTCGGCTTTTGAATATATAAAATAGCCATGATTGGGAAAAATCACCAACTGAAGATGATATTCTAATCAATCAGGCGAACCTTTAGCTAACGAATAACTTTAAAAATAAGCAAGCATGAGTAATTCCATGCGACCCATAAAAAGTAAATAATGCGCATGAAACCACAGTGATGCTAACCAATTTCTTCACTTTTTTCGTTTTGGAACGGGTAATTCCTTTAATATACATACCTTTGTGGCCTTATTCACTAATTGTTCATTTACATTCTATGCTCAGCAGAAGGTTTCTACGGATAAAAGTAATGCAAGCGATTTACGCTTTTCAGCAGGAAGGTCCTGAAAGTATCAGTGCAGGTGAAAAACAACTCATAGTGAGCCTTGATAAGCTCTACGAGTTATATATTTACCAACTTTCGCTTATTATCGAACTTTCTGATTTTGCCCGAAGAAGGATTGAAGAAAACCGTTTGAAACAGTTGCCAACACTGCAAGATATTGATCCAAACCTCCGTTTTGTTCAAAACCGCTTTATTTCCCAGCTCGAAAACAACCGCGATTACCTCAAACGCAACGCTGCCTATAAAATTAATTGGGTCGATGACGAAGAAATGATTCGTAAGTTTTATAACCTTATGCGTGAGGACGAAGCGTATATTTTGTATATGAACAAAGATAAGGTTAGCTATTTAGATGATAAACAAGTAGTTGTAATGGTTTTATTACGCTTGTTCTCCGAATCGGACCATCTGCGAAGTTTATTTGATGAGAAGAGCATTTACTGGACCGAAGATTTTGATACCGCAATTATGATGGTTGATAAAACAATTAAAGGATTTAAGGAAAATGCTGATCAATATACGAGTTTGCCTACCCTTTTGAAGGACGAAAATCACACCGAAGGAAGTGAGGATATGCAATTTGTTAAGCATCTTTATCGTAAAACCCTCATTAACAGCAGTGAATTGAATACCGTTATTAGTGAGCGTGCCTCTAATTGGGATTTAGAACGGATTGCCATTATGGATACCATACTGATTAAAATGGCTATTACCGAACTCATCGAATTTCCATCCATTCCTATAAAAGTTACTTTAAACGAGTACATTGAGCTTTCTAAGGAATACAGCTCCCCTAAAAGTAAAGTATTTATTAATGGGCTGCTCGATAAATTGATAACTGAGTATAAAGAAAAGGGCATCATCAGCAAGTCGGGTAGAGGTCTGATGGAATAAAAAACGAATTACAATTAGCGAAAAATACATCAAAACTACTTTAAACAAACATCATTTCCGACCTGATGACCACAAATTACGCCATTCGGAACTATACCGAAATTGACTACGCAGAGATGATCCTTTTATGGGAAAGCCTCGGCTTGGGCGGTGCTAAACGTGGTGATAATGAAACTATTATCAAGCAAACAATTGAGATGGGTGGGCAATTGCTTTTGATGATCGACAACACGAGAGGAAAAATTGTTGGAACTTCGTGGCTTACCGTGGATGGAAGACGGACATATTTGCACCATTTTGGAATTCACACCGATTATCAGGGAAAAGGACTTGCTAATACGTTGCTCGATGCATCGTTAAAACTGGCAAAATCTTTTGGTATGCAAATAAAACTCGAAGTGCATAAAGAAAATTCCAAGGCTATTGGACTATATACAAAAGCTGGATTTACGTATTTGGGCGACTACGATGTGTATATTATAAGGAATATTTCATCCATTGAGTAAGTTCAAAGCTTTGAATTGTTACCTTTGCAGACGGTTAAACTTTACATTTTAATGAAAAAACACTTCGTTGTAATACTCACCCTAACAATGCTAACAGTGGTTTTATTTTCTTGTCAATCAGGGAATAATAGTACTGATTTGCCAGCAGGAGTTGTTACAAATCCAAATTCAGCCGATGGTACTGTTGATAAGGATGCTTTGCCGGTAATTAGTTTTGAAAAAGATTTTCACGATTTTGGCAAACTTATTCCAGGCGAACAAGTTACTTATTCGTTTAAATTTAAAAACACTGGTAAATCGCTGCTTATTATTGCAAATGTCAGTACCTCATGTGGTTGTACGGTTTCATCTTTCCCAAAACAGCCAGTAAAACCGGGCGAAGGTGCTACAATTGATGTGAGTTTTGATAGCAAGGACAGGCATGGACTTCAAACAAAAACAATAACTGTATTTTCAAATACACAACCCCCATCAACCACACTGCGCATTCAGTCCATGGTTGTTGAACCTAAAGACATTTAAACCTAATTCGTGTAAACTAATAACCATTAGCACTCCGACGCCGCTCAGTGTCCGCCAATAACCATTAACCAATAAATAATATCCAATAACCAATAATCAATAACTAATAACACAAAACAAAATGGATTTACTTAACATCTTACTTATGGCTCCACCTGCAGGACAGGGTGCAGGCGGTGGCGGAATGGCCAGCTCCTTAATTTTTTTGGTTCTCATTTTTGTTGTCTTTTACTTCTTTTTTATCCGCCCACAGGTAAAAAGGCAAAAGGATGTAAAAAAATTCAGGGAATCCCTTGCCAAAGGCAATAAAATAATAACTATTGGCGGCATACATGGAAAAATAGTGGAAATGCAAGAAACAACCTGCACAATTGAAGTTGAAGGTGGCGTAAAGCTCAAACTTGAGAAATCGGCCATTGCTTCTGATGCACAGGATCAGCTTACAGGCGAACCTGCAAAATAAATAAGTTGATTATTGCCAGTATTTTACCGACAAGGCGAAAAAGAGAAAGGGAGCAGGGAGAGTTTGAAATAAATGGAAATTTCCCTTTATAGTCCTTAACATTAAAAAGTTGCTAAAAAATATGGCCGTTAACAGCCAGTTAGGACAATCGACAACACAAAACGAAGCAGGCCGGAAAGAGCATCGATCCCATCCAAGATTGATAGTTTTTCTGGTCTGTTTGGTAATTAGTATTCTGATGTGGCTTTTCATCGAATTGATGAAAGATTACACGGATGAAATCAACTACAACATTTCATTTGTCAATGCCCCTAAGGATTTAATACTAACTAACACCGGCGACAGCACTTTAAAAGTTGTGATGAATGCTCAAGGGTTCGAGTTGCTTGGGGCAAAATATGCACGGCAAGACCATAGTCTAACCATCGACCTTTCATTGTTAAAAATACGTCCGACTGATGATGGATATACTGCGTTTTTGCCATCCGCTGCGATAGTCTCCCAATTAGGTTCGCAAATCCATTTTAAAACCGAAATCACTACAATTAAGCCTGATACTCTTTTCTTCAGGTTTTCGGAAGTTTTTCGTAAACAAGTACCTGTCAGGATGGATGTTAATTATACTTTGAACGGGCAATTCGATGTTACCGACAGCATGGTTTGCAAACCGCAGTTTATAACAGTTTCGAGTATTAAAAGTATAATCGACACGATTTCATTTGTAAAAACACAAAAACTCAACCTAAACCAGCTAGATAGTAGCATAAGCACAAAAGTTGCTTTATACAAGGGAAAGCAAGCAGGCCTTTTGAAATATTCGAGCGATTCGGTTACTTTACGAATTGGAATTGAACAAGTTACCGAGGCTGGTTACGTTGTTCCTGTTTCAGGAAATGGTGAATTGATAAAAATATTCCCTGATAAAGTTGAAATTATTTGCCGTGTGCCATTATCGGTATATCCTACCATCAATGCCTCCGATTTTGCAGTGGAAACTAACTTTGAACCATCAGCAATCAAAGAAAAGAAACTTCAAGTGAAGCTTGTCAAAAAACCAAATAAAGTAAGGGTTTTAAAAATTAACCCTCCTGAAGTAGAATATATAATTATTTCGAAATGAAACGAATTGGGCTTACTGGCAATATTGGCACGGGGAAGTCAACTGTTGCACGGATTTTTGAGATATTAGGAGTTCATGTTTACCATGCCGACTTACAGGCACGCTTAATTCTTGAAACTACCGAAGTTGTTGAAAACATTGCTATTCTGTTTGGTAAACAGGTAATTGAATACGGTCGTGTTAACCGCAAGGCTTTAGCCGAAATTGTTTTCAACGATGCACCTAAACTCGAAACTTTAAATAGCTTGGTTCACCCATTGGTAGAGATGGATTTTTTGAAATGGTGTCAACAATACAGCAATGAAAAATATATTTTGCATGAGGCAGCCATTTTATTCGAGAGTGGATTTGACCGTTTTTTTAATGCAAATATTTTGATTACATCGCCTGAAGAACTTTGTATTGAGAGAGTTATGCAACGAGATTCAATTTCCAGGGAAATGGTACTTAACCGGATAAGTCAACAATGGTCTCAGGTAAAAAAACAATCAATGGCTGATTTTCAGATTATCAATGATGGTAAAACAACGGTAATACCACAGGTGCTAAATATACACAAGGCAATTTGCAATCTGTAATAAGTTAACAATTACTATTTTACAATACTGAAATTAAATTTATTGGTTCCTAAAGTACCCATAAGCCTAATCCAAACTGGTAAAAGTTGTTCCATACCCCTTGAAGCTGAAATATCGCCCAAATCTATAATTTTTTCCCAGCCAAAAGTCTTCAACAAGGAGTCAATCTCAAATTTAGCTTCCGGATCGTTTCCACAGATAAAAAGATTACCGGGATCGTTTAATAAACCTGGATCTACCATCAATTCGCAATTAAGGGTATTTAAAGTTTTAACAACCTTTACATCAGTAAATTGACGCTGAATAGTTTCGCCTAACGAATCTGTGTTGCAGATTGTTAAAGATGGTGGCATCCCTTTTGAGAAATCTAGGGGATTGGCTAAATCAACAAGGATTTTCCCCTGAAGATTTTCGCGCCCAGCTAATTGCAACGCCTCCAAGGATACTTGACCAGAGGTACAATTAAAAATAATGTCTGCCGAAGCAGCAGCATCGGCAAAAGTGCCATACGATGCCATTGAGCCATTGGATTTTGACCATTCTTGTGCTTTTTCATTATTTTCGGTACGCGAACCCATCATTACGGCATGTCCCAATGAAATTAATTTTGTGCCGATTGTTTTCCCAACCATGCCTGTACCCAGAATTGCAATATTTTTCATAGAGTTGAATTATTTGAAGACAAACAACTAAAATTTATAAAAGTTTGTTGATTGATTGTTTAATGCAAAAAAAAACAATCTAGCTTTAAGTCCACTTCGAAAAGTCTTTTTTCGCCACAAAGGCACAAAGCCTCTAAGCTTCACTTAGTCTATAACGCAGATTAGCAGTACTCTGTGTGCCTATGTGTCCTCTGTGCCTCCGTGGTTTTCTCATTTATAGGGTTATAGGAGCGGACTCAACTTTACTGACTTAAATGAATTGAAACGGAACCAGAAAAAGCAAGTAAAATGTGGAATATTCTTATTTTTGCAAAACAAACTAAAAATAGAGCAAGAAATGTCCGAAATGATATTAGGTGTAGGTTCCAGGATAAAACATCCACAATTTGGGAAAGGTGTAGTAGTACAGATTCGATCCGATGCTTACGAAATCGGCTTTATCGAACACGGAGTCAGGCAGATATTGCGTGATTACGAAGGATTGGAAATCATAGAAGCAGTTGAAACCCCCTCTGACCTTGCTACTTATGAAAAAATAGAAAAGAGCCTTGTACGTGTTTTACGCCGTTTCAGCGACGTTCAGGAAACAGTACCGATTGGGCAAAAATGGACCGGAGGAAAGATGGTACTCTATCCGGGAGATAAATCATTGAAGGAAAAGGAAGTGCCGATTGAAACCTTTTTCCACAAAATTGTAATGGTTCGCGACCGGGTAAGGGTTATGGAACAGCGCATAAATTCGAGCAACCTTACCGATGAAGAAAAAGTTGATTTAGAGCAATATATCACACGTATTTATGGCAGCTTAACCACATTTAATGTGCTTTTCAAAAATAAAGAAGAACAATTTATTGGAGATAAGGGCAAGGAATAGAGTTACTTGTATTTTTTTTCGGCGTCGTGGGCTTAGGTTTTCGACGCCGTTTTGTTTTTATATTCGGTAGGCGTAAGACCGGTAAAACGTTTAAAAGCTACATTAAAGGTGGATTTTGAAACAAAACCTACCGATTGAGCCATTCCAAGGATCGAATATTTTTCGTTTTCAGCCATTACCAATAACTTCTTAGCCTCCTCGATGCGATGGTAATTGATGAAATTATAAAAGTTTTTATTGTATGTTTCGTTGATAATCTGCGAGATATATTTTGTGTTCGATTCCAACTTGTAAGCTACATCCTCGATAGAGAGTTTATGGTTGATAAAGATTTTTTCCTCTTGCATAAGTTTTGATAGCTTTAACAACAAATCTACTTTCTGGATAGAGGTTAATGATGATCCGGAGTATTTTTTTATTGAATCCGTTTTAGGATTTGTTGTATCTATTTGGTTTTGAGTAGCTTTAAAGCCTGCGTCTTCTTGTTGGGATAAGTTATCATTTTGCTGAATAGTGTCTTCTGAAAGATTTTTTAATTCTGTTCCAGATTCAAGTACCGATACAATTACCCGCAAGTCCATTTGCATCAAACCCCTGTATCCGACATAAAAAGTAGTACCGAGCATGGCGAAATTGTAAATTACTTGAACAAAAACTTGTTGCC
>CAJAXK010000214.1 GCA_903946925.1 uncultured Bacteroidales bacterium
AACCACCACAAGCCCTTTCCTCTTGCCTTCGTTATCAAAACTTGGCACTTTTACCACATCGAAAATAAGCGATGTGCCATCGGGCAAAGGAATAATTTCATCGTTGCGGGTTGGTATCCCTTTTTGCCAAGCAATTTCATCAGAGGTTTCGCAATAAAGCAAAGCGTCCCGATAAAAGGGGCTAAACGCTGCAAGTTCCGAATCTTTTTTGCCCACATAATCAACATTGGTAAGCCCGAACAAATTCAGGTCATATTCATTGGCAACGAGCCAGCGGCCAGCGCCATCCTTGAAACAAACCAAATCGGTCATGGAATTAATAAGCGTGCGAAGATGTTCCTCGCTTTGATGCATCAAATTCTCGGCCTGGTTACGTTCGCTAATTTCGGACTTGAGGTCTTCGAGTAAATTTAATGATGCCAACCTGCTGTTATCCAATTCTTTATTGGTAAGAAGCAGTTTTTTTTCAGTTGCTTTATGTGCTTCGAGTTCTTTTTCAATGTCTTTGGTCCTGAGCGAGACCAATTCTTCCAGTTTCTTTTTTTCGGCAAGGGCTATTTCATTTGATTTGTTTAGGTTAATCAGTGCCGTAACAATAGTTTTTAGCTCGTAATCGTCGAAGGGTGCCGAAATGTATGCTTCGGCCTTTATGTTCATAAATTTTGCCTGGCTTTTGGCAACAACTGCCGATGGGGTGATAATTATTAATGGGATTGTTGAAAGGGAACTATCCGATTTGATGAATTTCCACGAATTAAAGCCTTCTTCATCAGGCACTTTCAAATTTAGGATTATCAAATCAGGTGTTTCTGAATATGCCTTTTTGTTGCCATCTTTTCCGCAATGGGCTGTGATAATATGTGCAAATGGGAAAGTATCCAATAAGAGTGTGCCAATACCCCTCAAATCGTTGTCGCTATTGGCAATTGCAATAATTTTGATCATAATTGTTTGTCTTTCTTTTCGATCCAACCTTTCAGGCTCACTACTTTACTTGCTATTTAAGTATGGCTGCCGTATTTCAGTCTTTTAATGTTTTTAAATCAGTAGGTTACAAGTCCTGGTATTGCATTTGTTGCCTATTATTGGCATACTTCAAAAACAAACAAAAATAAAGAAAATGACGTTCGATGCCTACGGATAAAAAATATTTCTTTGCCTGGCCCAAAAAGTGGAAACCAAGTTCCTTTTATTCAACTAAATTAAATATTAGGCGGTATCCGAACCATTTCCCGATATAAAAATGCTTGGTGAACCCTAAAGTGCGTAAAGTCCTGGCGGTTTTCTTTATTTCGGTATTAAGGGTGTGGAATTAAAATTTTAGATCAACGAGTCTACTCCAACAAGTCTTTTTTCGCCACAAAGCCTCTAAGTTAATTATAATTGCTTGTTTTAAAGGAATTTGTTTCGGCAGGCTCAATACATTGCTTGATATCGCTTCGCTAAGTTCACTAAATCTATAGCGCTGATTAACAATACTCTGTGTGCCTCTATGTCCTCTGTGCCTCCGTGGTTCTCTTTTTTAGGGTTATCGGAGCGGACTCAACCAATTGATAACCCATAACCTTGCTGAAACATTCAAAATAATCCCGAAACCACATTATTTACGAAAATGCAAGTTTTTTTTGTAGTTTGGCTGTCTATATCCATGTCCCAATAATTAACCGAAACATATATGGCATATCCTAATTTACAGTCGTTTGTACAATCGCTCGATCAAGCTGGTGAGTTAGTAACGATAAACGAACCTGTGTCACCGCACCTCCAAATTTCCGAAATAACCGACCGCTTGTGTAAAAACGATGGGAAAGCACTGCTTTTTACAAACAATGGCACTCAATTTCCTGTGTTGATAAACTCAATGGGCAGCGAAAAACGGATGTGCATGGCTCTTGGTGTTCAATTACTTGACGATGTTGCAAAAAAAATTGAAGGTTTGATTGCCGGGTTGATGACCCCTCGTGATACCTTTTTTAGCAAGCTCTCGCTTTTGCCAACTTTGGCTGAAGTGGCAGCATTTATGCCTGGCCACAAAAAAGGAAAAGGTGCTTGTCAGGAAGTAGTGATGGAAAAACCCGATCTCACAAAACTGCCTGTGCTCACCTGCTGGCCTGCTGATGGCGGTCCGTTTATTACTTTGCCTGTTGTTCACACGCGCCATCCCGAAACGGGTGTACGTAATGTAGGCATGTACCGCATGCAGGTTTTTGGACCTGATAAAACGGGTATGCACTGGCACCTGCACAAAAATTCGGCAGCGCATTACCGCGAATACAAACGGCTTGGGTTAAAAATGCCAGTTGCGGTTGCTTTGGGTGGCGACCCGGTTTATACCTATTCGGCAACTGCCCCGTTGCCCGAAAACATTGACGAGTATATGCTTGCCGGTTTTTTGCGCAAAAAGAAAGTGGAACTTGTTAAATGCCTCACCTCGGAACTTGAGGTGCCTTCCGATGCCGATTTTATTATTGAAGGCTATGTTGACCCTGCCGAAGACCTTATCCTCGAAGGCCCTTTTGGCGACCATACTGGATTCTATTCCTTAGCTGATTATTATCCCATTTTCCATGTAACCTGCATAACACACCGCAAAAATGCAATTTATCCAACTACCATTGTAGGCATTCCGCCACAAGAGGACAAATGGTTGGGCAAGGCAACCGAGCGCATTTTCCTGCCGCTCATAAAACTGAGCATGTTGCCCGAAATCCTTGACATGGTAATGCCAGATGAAGGAGTTTTCCACAATATTGTTTTGGTAAAAATCAGGAAAACGTATCCCGGACAGGCTCAAAAAGTAATGAATTCCATGTGGGGTGCCGGACAAATGATGTTCAACAAAATATTGGTCGTTACCGATGCCGACATTGACCTCAACGATAGCAAAGCCGTTGCTGAATTGATCTGCAAGCAAGTCCACCCAATAGATGATGTGTTGTTTAACCGTGGGCCGGTTGATGTTCTCGACCATTCGAGCAACCGTTTTGCGTTGGGAAGCAAATTGGGCATTGACGCAACTTTAAAATTGCCGGGGGAAAACTCTTTTATACAACTTTCAAAACCAAATATTGACGGAATCAGCCAAAAACTAATCGGGCATTTCTGCAACATAAGTTTGGTTTCAAAAGGTTTTCCCATACTAATTATTGGATTGGACAAATCAAAAACAAATCTTCGACCAAACCACCAGAAACTCTTTGATAATGGCGCGTTAGATGGCATTAATTGGGTTGTTTATGTTGACACAGAAGTTGTAAACATCAGGATTTCCGACATTGTTTGGCTTGTAGCCAATAATATTGATCCTTTGCGTGATTGTTTTTATGCCTTAAACGAAAATGGACAAGCTGCCGGCCCGATGGCGATTGATGGTTCCAGAAAATCACTTTCATTCGACAATTTCAAACGGCAATGGCCAAATGTATTGGTAATGGATGATTCAACAATCAATGAGGTTGATGCAATGTGGGGCAAATTAGGGCTTGGTAAATTGCTTGCTTCACCATCATTGAATTATAAAGGATTGGTGAAAAACGATGGTGCGGTTGCTGAAGGATAACATGTTTTTGGATTTGAAAACTTGTAGGTTGGGTGTTGTTCAAGTTAATGGTTTAAATCAAATTGACACTGAAAAAAGTACTGAATGAAAACAAAACAATGGTATGAATCTTTGTTCGAGAACTACGGACAAAAATATGATAGTGAAAGTTTTACCCAAGGGACTACTGGGGAATGTGATTTTATTGAAAATGAATTAAACCATGATAAATCCCTGACGATTTTAGATGTGGGATGCGGTACCGGAAGGCACTCAATTGAACTGACCAAACGAGGATATTCTGTTACAGGAATTGATTATTCCGAATCACAACTTGCCCGTGCTATTGAAAAAGCTGAAATCCAGGGTTTAACGATTGATTTCCAGCAACAAGATGCCAGGAATTTGACTTTTAAAAATGAGTTTGATGTTGCGATAATGCTTTGTGAGGGCGGATTCCCATTGATGGAAACTGATGAAATGAACTACAAAATACTTCAAAGCGTTACCAACTCACTGAAGGAGCAAGGCAAGTTAATTTTCACGACATTAAATGGACTGTTTCCCTTATATCATTCCGTTGAGGAATTCTGTTCATTGGCATCTACAGAAGGGAATGCGACCTATCGTAGCAATACCTTTGATTTGATGACATTTCGCGACCACAATATTACAGAAATTGAGGATGATTTTGGGAATAGGAAAACGCTTGAATGTAACGAAAGATACTATGTTCCCAGTGAGATAACATGGTTGCTCAAAACGCTTGGATATAAAAAGATTGATATTTTCGGAGCCAGGCTCGGACAATTTTCAAGAAGCCATAAACTAACAACAGAGGATTTTGAGATGCTTATAATAGCTGAAAAATGAAAATCCATTAATGCACTTCACACATTGTATTTAAATGGATTTCAATGGTTTGCGAAGGATTTATGTGTATATCAATGTTTCTTGCAAATTGAAAAGAAATTGTTCAATATCCCTTACCTTCAATGCCACCACTTGTAAGAGCGAAATTCAATGAATCGGAATAATTCATCTAAAAATTGTTGAATAGCTCAACCCCTAAAGTTAAGCAATCAAGAGACTTTAAGTACCCTTAAAGCAGAAAAGTTAGAGTGGAGGAATGAGGTAACGTTAATTTGAATTTGGGGTCAGTCTTTGCTTAGGACTTCCCATTGGTTTCCTATAAAAAGCACTTCTAATTTATGATAGACAGAAATTTTTTGAATCTGCCAATTCCCAATCTATTGGTAGCTTTCGTTACAATCCCAAATCTGAAAATTGTAAGTCAACTATTTATAAACCAATATTTAACATATCCCATTTTTCAAGGACAAATAATTTGTAAAAAGGAAATTTTCTCCTCACTTGGTAGTTGATTTATAATAATTACCTTTGCGCCATATTTAACCTTAACCAACCTTAAATCAATAATTTTTTATGCTTAAAGAGATCCTTAAAGATTTGACCTCAGCCAAAGCTATCGAGCTGGAAGACAAGTATGGTGCGCACAATTACCACCCATTGCCAGTGGTTTTGGCCAAAGGCGAAGGCGCTTTGGTTTGGGATGTTGAAGGCAAGCAATACTTCGATTTTTTGTCGGCCTATTCAGCAGTCAACCAAGGGCATTGCCACCCAAAAATTGTTGGTGCCATGATTGAGCAGGCTCAAACCCTAACGCTCACCTCAAGGGCTTTTTACAATAATATCCTGGGAATTTACGAAAAATATATCACCGAATATTTTGGCTATGATAAAGTTTTGCCAATGAACTCGGGTGCCGAAGCCGATGAAACCGCACTTAAGCTTTGCCGTAAATGGGCATATAAGGTAAAAGGCATTGAGGATGGAAAAGCCAAGATTATTGTTTGCGATGGCAACTTCCACGGACGCACAATTACCATCATTTCCATGTCAACCGACCCGGATTCGTACAGTGGTTTTGGCCCATTTACCCCTGGTTTTATCACAATACCATATAATGACCTTGCTGCTCTCGAAAACGCGCTCGCAGATACCGATGTTGCAGGTTTCCTTGTGGAACCTATTCAGGGTGAGGCTGGTGTGTTTGTGCCGGATGCAGGTTATCTTGCAAAAGCGTATGAATTGTGCAAGAAAAACAATGTGCTTTTTATAGCCGACGAAGTTCAGACTGGTATTGCCCGCACAGGTAAACTCTTGGCTTGCGACCACGAAAATGTTCGCCCTGATATCCTTATCTTAGGAAAAGCACTTTCGGGCGGATCGATGCCAGTATCGGCGGTTTTGGCCGACAACGAAATTATGCTTACCATTAAACCAGGCGAACACGGTTCCACATTTGGTGGAAACCCGATTGCAGCCCGCGTAGCCATTGCTGCCCTGGAAGTGGTAAAAGAAGAAAACCTTGCAGAAAAAGCTGAATACCTTGGAAAAATTTTCCGCGAAGAACTTGGCAACCTGAAAAGCGAAATGATAGAATTGGTCCGGGGCAAAGGATTGCTCAACGCGGTTGTTATCCGTCCCAAAAATGGTTTCGAAGCATGGGATGTTTGCGTTAAAATGAAAGATATGGGACTTTTGGCAAAACCAACCCACGGCAATATTATCCGCTTTGCCCCTCCTTTGATAATAAGCGAACAGCAACTGCGCGAAGCAATTGCCATAATTAAGGAAGCTATTCTTTCATTTGAATAAACAGCTATAGTTCATCCAAAATAAAAAAGCCCGGAGAGATTTAACCTTCCGGGCTTTCTTTTTATTAACAACAAACTATTTTCCGTTACCAATTAACTATTTTCCATTAACGATTAACTATTTTTCATTAACGATTAACTATCTTCATTAACCATTAACTATTTTCCGTTAACGATTAACTATTTTCCATTAACCATTAACTATCTTCATTAACCATTAACTATTTCCCGTTAACCATTAACTATTTTCCATTAACCATTAACTATTTTTCCCATTAACCATTAACTATTTCCCGCCCTCAAATCGTTTCTGTACATAATCCCAATTGACCACATTCCAGAATGCTGTGATATAATCAGCACGTTTGTTTTGGTATTTCAGGTAATAGGCATGCTCCCAAACATCAAGGCAAAAAATAGGTGTCCCACGTTTCTCTTCGGTATTCATCAAAGGGTTATCCTGATTGGCAGTTGAAGTGATAAAAAGTTTCCCATCGCTGCCTTTCACTAGCCAAACCCAACCTGATCCAAAGCGCTTTGTTCCGGCTTCGGCAAATTGTTTTTTGAAATTATCGAAAGAGCCAAAAGCAGAATTGATCGCTTCGCCTAATTTTCCGGTAGGGGCTCCACCTCCATTTGGTTTCATGCAATTCCAAAACATTTCGTGGTTCCAATAGCCACCGCCATTGTTCCTGATGGCTGGCGAAGCAGAACCAATGTTACCAAAAATGGCTTCCATCGGTGTTTTTTCAAGCTCGGTGCCTTTAATCGCAGTAAGGAAATTATTGTAATATGCACGGTGATGCCTGTCGTAATGGATTTCCATTGTCATTTTATCAATGTTAGGTTCCAAAGCATCATAAGCATAAGGCAAGGGTGCAAATTTGTGAAAGGATTCTTGCGCCTTTAGTGCAAAAGGAGTGGCTAAGAGTACAATTAAAGCGAAAAGAGTGGTTTTCATGTTTTTGGGTTTAATTATTTAACAATTGAATCGTAACGCGATTGAATCACTTCCCAGTTAACCACATTCCAGAAAGCCGAAATATAATCGGGACGGCGGTTTTGAAACTTCAGGTAATATGCATGTTCCCAAACATCGAGGCCAAGTATTGGGGTTGCAGGGCAATCAGCAGTATCCATCAAAGGATTATCCTGGTTTGCACTGGAACAAACGCACAAGCTCTTATCAGCTTTAACTGAAAGCCAAGCCCAGCCACTACCAAAACGGTTTGCTGCGGCATCATTGAATTTGGCTTTAAATTCCTCAAATGATCCATATTGAGCATTTATGGCATCGGCCAATTTCCCGCTTGGTGCGCCACCGCCATTTGGCGACATACTTTCCCAGAAAAATGTATGGTTGTACAAACCGCCTCCATGGTTGCGGACTGGCATTGGCAATTTGCTCATTTGAGTGAAAATTTCTTCGAGTGGTTTGCCATTCATTTCGGTTGCAGCAATGGCGGCAACAAACTTGTCGTAATACGTTTTGTGATGTTTCGAGTAATGGATCTCCATAGTCATGGCGTCAATATGGGGTTCCAATGCGTTGTAAGCATAAGGCAGTGCGGGGAATGTATATTCCATTTTCTTACTAAGGTTTAAAAGGTTTTTAATATTATTTAGATTCGATATAAATAACAAGGTTTGATGAGGATGGTTCAATAAAATATTTAGGTTTTAACATTTATAGGGAAATGGCGAATATTTTAAATCCCCTCAGAAGTTGTGATTTGAGCCCATATTATTTACAAGTGAAGAGGAAACCGAGCTTCAATCCTACGGAAAACCTTTAACAAGTTTGCGGTAAGCCGAGAGCACATTTGCAATAGAAACAAAACATGTGTATTTAGCACCATAAAGAGGGATAGGAATTGGGAAACTGAAAACGCCTAATGTTCAATCGTTATTCATTAATTTATAAGTTAATCGTTACAGGTTAATTGTTCTAGGTGACTGTAATAGGGCATTATAGGAATAACGTTTTATTTACTGGAACCGCAGGCAGGACATTTATGTACGGATTTGAGAATGATTGCAATTCGGTTTCATCATGTGAAATGTGAACAAAGAATTGCTTTTAGGGCAAATTGCGGCTTACCATTAATTTATCCACTCTGTTACCATCCATATCAACAATTTCGAACCTGAAGCCCTGGACAATAAATGTATCGCCAATTTTCGGAATACGGTTCAGCTTAAACATAGTGAGGCCACCGATTGTGTTAATTTGGGTTCTTACTTCATCTTCATCAAATAGGGATCTTATATCCAATAAATCCTGGACATCTTCTATCATCATTGAACCATCGAGCAGGTATGATCCATCTTCGCGACGGAAAGCTTCAGGCTGGTCTTTATCTGTGATTTCGGGCAGGTCGCCCATTATATTTTCAGTAACATCGTGCAAGGTAACTATGCCTTCCAATGAACCATATTCACCAATGACAATCCCAAAATGGTTTTTCGTTTTCCTGAATTGTTCAAGCACATTGATGGCTGACATTTGCTCAGGAAAAAACAAAGGTTCGGTCATAATCTTACTAATATCAATAAACTGATGTTTAATATGATACGCTAAAACATCCTTAATGGCAACAATACCTATAACTTCATCAACAGTTTTGCTGCAAACCGGCACCCGTGAATAAGGTGATTCCATAATTTCGGCCAGTATTTTTTCATCTTTGTCTGTACTATCAATCCACTCTACATTAAACCGGGGTGTCATAATTGAACCTGCACGTTTATCGCCAAACCGTATTACTTCGTTTATGATGTCCGATTCTTCTTTTTCGATTACCCCAAATTCAGAACCTTGTTTCAAGAGCATCCGTAATTCTTCTTCAGATACCGGTATATCACTTGTTTTCTTAATCCGGAACAACATTAAAACAAGTTTTGTGGAAACGCTTAAAAACCATACAATGGGGTAAAGGGAAGAACCAATGATTTTCATTGCAGGTGAAAGCGCTATTGCTATTTTTTCCGGATTATTTAGTGCAATAGTTTTAGGCACAAGTTCGCCAATAATAAGCGAGAAGTAAGTTATAATGCCAACCACAAAGGTAACGGCAAGGGCATCAGCATAAGGTGCAAGAAACGAAAACCCGGCAAAAAACGGAACCATGTCTTCGGCTAATGCCAAACCACCAAAAGCCCCGGAAACAATCCCAACAAGTGTAATGCCTACCTGAATAGCCGAAAGGATTTCTTCCGGCTCTTTTAGCAGGAGCAAAGCTGTTTTCGCTCCTTTGTTGCCATATTTAGCTTTTTCCTGCAGTCGCGATTTGCGGGATGAAACAAGCGCAATTTCAAACATGGCAAATAAGCCATTCAATAAAAGTAAGATTGAAATAATTATAATTTCCATTTGGCGGTTTTCAGGATTATGTAAAAAAAAGTTTAAGATTTAAACATTAGGCAGATATGTTTGAATTGTTTGCCGAAAAGACCTACTTGAAACTGTATTTTATTGTTCATAAAAGACTTTGATTTTTTTAGATTTCAATCTTGTTTCAAGCCAACTCCCTACTTTTGCCTTCTCACTGTCTTTCAGTTTTTTGCCTTTTGTAGTAAAAACAATAATTTTTACTACCTCAGGATTTGATTTCACTAAACACATAGGATTCAGCTAAAGAGCAATTTATTATTTGAGGATAAAGGCTTTTTATTTCATCGAGGATTTGCTGGCCGCGATATTTATTTTGCCCTAAACTATCCAAATGATTTTCCTGTTTTTGTAGTACCAAATTAATCCGGTTAATTTCAGATTTCAGAATATCGCTGTCCGTATTTTTTCTACTTATCCCTTCAGCAGATAATCCCTGAGGAAATTCGATTTTTACATTATTCAACGAAAAGATTTTCGCTTTATCCCGGATAGTTTTTTTTTGAATTTCGCTCAGGTTGGCATTGGCATAAACTAAAACAATTGAATTTTTAATAGGTTTAATTTCATTTTTCAATAAGTAATTGTTTTCCAGAACACTTACATTGTTTATAAAAGCATTCGCATTTTCAACAAACTTTTCTTTTTGAACCAGATTGTAGCCAAAATATAAACTTGGGAGCAAAACAAGGGTTATAATTACCGAAATCCACCGATTTACCCTTTTCTTTTGGCTTACTTCTATTATAGATACTATTGGGAATTTAAGAATCTGGGAAATTGCCACTGAAGAAATAGCAATAAATACAGTATTAATGGTAAATAGGTAAATGGCACCAAAAAAATAGGTAAACTGCCCGGTGGCCAAGCCATAACCGGCAGTACATAAAGGTGGCATCAAAGCTGTAGCAATTGCTACCCCGGGAATAACATTCCCTTTGTGTTTGCTGCTTATTGCAACTATTCCGGCCAAGCCGCCAAACAAAGCTATAATCACATCGTAAATGGTTGGACTGGTACGGGCCAACAATTCGGAATGGGCTGTGGAAATCGGACTGATTGCAAAGTAAGTTGTTGAAGCAATTAAGCTGGCAATTACTGCAAAAGAGAAGTTTTTAACAGCAGTACGAAAAAGCGGGAAATTGTAGGTTGCAATGCTGTAACCCATGCCATTGATAGGACCCATTAGGGGAGAAATTAGCATGGCCCCGATTACTACAGCAGTTGAGTTCATGTTAAGCCCAACTGAAGCAACAATAATCGCAAAGATTAAAATCCAAAGATTTGAGCCTTTGAAAATAATTTCTTTTTCAAAGGTTTCATGGATTTTCTCAAAGCTATCCAGATCGCTTTCAAGATTGATGTAACTTAAAATTTTTTGAATGAATCCAAACTGTTTCATTTACAGGAATATCCTTTAGTAAGGATTGTGTATTAAATTGCAGGTTATTTTATTTATTGGGTGTTTTGCGCAAACCATATATTTTTGAACTCCAGGGGGAATATTTCTTAGTTGCATTTTTAATAGTTATAAACGCGTCATCCATACCCTGTAATTCTTTATGATAGAGATGCAAGGCCAATGAAATGGCAGCAAGGGTTTCACCTGAAATTTCTTCAGATTGGGCAGGGACTTCAACTCCTGGATGGGTTCGTTTGAATTGTTTCCTGAAGTTAATATTGTACAGTTTTGCAATGTACTTAAACGAAAGAAACAGGGTAATCAAAACCGTAAAAACAATTGTCATGGCAATAATGACCATAGCGAGGCCATAAGGATCCAGTCTGGCAAATTCTTCGGCGGATTTACCCGCTACTCGTTGACTTGATTCTACCACCAATAAGGTTGATTGTATCATATTTGTAGGTTTAAATGTTTTTGAATTTGGTTTTGTGATGAAAGCCTTTTTTGATGCAAATTTTACTTGAACTTATCATTGTCAGTATAGGAGTCGGGCTCATTTTTCTTTTTGGCTGTTAAGACTCGGTAAAAGAAATAAAAGCAAAGGCCTGTAACAATGGTGGTTGTTGAGAGCCACATGATTAAAGCAGGTGTTGTCATAAGCCCAGATATTGATGTTGTAGAATGTATGTTAAAGCTCCGGCAAAATACCCCAGTAAGGCCAATAAACTTATTGTTTTCAGATACCAGAAGAAGCTTATTTTTTCCATACCCATGGCGGCTATTCCGGCTGCAGAACCGATGATCAAGGCACTTCCGCCAGTACCGGCAGCATAAGCCAGAAATTCCCAGAAGTAATGATCAGTAGGGTATTGATTCAGGTTGTACATTCCCTGAACGGCTGCAACCAGAGGAACATTATCAATAACTGAAGAAAGTAACCCAATCGCAATGACAATTATAGTGTCGTTGTGTATGGTAATGGAGAGCCAATGTTCCAGACCTGATAATGCGCCAATTGATTGTAATGCAGAAATACTTACGAGTATGCCTAGGAAGAACAAAATGCTGGGTGCATCAATTTTACGAAGAGCATGTACCACAGACAAGGCGTGTTTATCTTCATCATTTTTGCCACTATGAAGTAATTCTGTAATAACCCAAAGGATACCTAAACCAATTAGAATACCCATGAATGGGGGGAGATGGGTAACTGTTTTAAAAACCGGAACCAACATCAGGATAATAACTCCGGAAAAGAAAACAATGGATTGATGTTTCTGTGAGAGTGATTGGGTATTCACATTATCAACTGCATCAGGACGTACAACCTCTCCCTTTAGCTTAAACGACAGATATATTAAAGGCACAATGAGGCAAACAAGGCTTGGAAGGATCAGTTTGATGATAATGCTGTATGCAGTAATCTGGCCTCCGATCCATAGCATTGTTGTAGTTACATCACCAATAGGCGACCAAGCCCCTCCGGCGTTAGCGGCCACAACAACAATTCCCGCAAAAAACAGACGGTCTTTATCATTACTGATCAGTTTCCGCAGAAGCGATATAATTACGATGGTTGTTGTGAGGTTGTCTAAGATTGCCGAGAGGAAAAAAGTAATAAAAGCAACAATCCAGAGTAATTTTCTTTTGTCTGTTTGTTTAATCCGGGTAGTTATAATGTCAAAGCCATCGTGTGCATCTATCAATTCAACAATTGTCATAGCACCAAGTAGAAAGAACAGGATACCGGATAAATCGCCCATGTGCATGGTAAGTTCCTCCCCAACAAATAGTTTGTCGGGTGAAAAGAGGATATAGACGGACCAGCAAAGCACGCCAGTGATTAAAGCTGTTGCGGCTTTGTTTATTTTTATCTTATGCTCAAAAGCAATTGCGATATAACCAAGGATGAAGATTGTAACTATAAGTGCAATCATATAATGTTATTAGTAATTGTGTCAGTTCCCTGTTATAACTATTTCTTATTGGTGAGACCCAACATTTTATACTTTAACCTTATTTCAGGCTCCTTGGTTTTATCGGATATATAGACGATGGTTTTTCCGTCGTCGAGAAGAATGGCATATTTGTCCGATGTTAAGCCGGTTAACGATTTGGCGTTGTGATTTTGATTAGCAAATGCAAGTTTCCCAAATTTTTCATTTTTCATAATCAACAGTTTAATTAATTCATTTTCTTAAAGATTAATTCAAATCTTGTACCTTCATTCACAGTACTATAAACCTTGAGATCAACATCATGCAATTCCATTATTTGCGACACTAAAGAAAGCCCGATGCCAAAACCTCCTTTGAACTTAACATTTGAAGCCCTTTTAAACGGCTTGTAGATACTATCCAATTCATTTGAGGGGATTCCGATTCCTTTATCTGAAATAGTGACAGTGATAAATCTGGTTGATATTTCGAAGGCTACAATTACATCGCTATCAGAAAATTTGCAAGCATTCTCAATAAGATTTTTAATTGCAATGGTAAGCAAACCGGAATTGCCATTTATCAGCAAATCAGTTTCATTTTCGGTGTACCGTATTTTTGGTATAATTTTACGGCCTTGATACCTGTGTTTGACCTGATGTATGGCGCTATAAATTATTTCATCTATCCTGACCGCGGAGAGCTGAAGGTTGTTATCGCGGTTTACATGCGCTAATTCCAACAAGTTATTTAAAAGGAAATTAAATTCTTTTAAGTCGTTGATTAACCCTTCCAAGTATTTTATATATTCTTCAGGTAAGCGTTCGCGGCTCAATAAATAATCTGCTTCAACAATCATTACGGTAAGTGGTGTTCGCAATTCATGTGAGGCATTTGAAACAAAATCTTCTTGGTTCTTAAAAACCAATTCAAGATTTGAGAGCATTTCGTTAAACGTAATTGCCAATTGGGCAATCTCATCTTTGCGGTTACCTTCATTAAGCCGGGAACCAAGCCTATCCGAATTTATAGTTTTTACACTTTTAACAATTTGCGAAATCGGCCTAATAGCCCTTTTCGAAAACAAATAGGAAAGATATATTGATAGCCAGATGCTAATGATAATGCTCCAAAATAGTATATCACGGAGGTCTGCCAGATTTAACTTTCGGGAATCATCGAACGCCATGACAAATACATTATAGGATTTATTGCCAAAATGATGTTTATAACAGACCCCATCCTTTTCTGATATTGAAAAATAACCTAATCCGGAAGGGTTAGAGTTTTGCCTTATCGCCATATCAGAGAGATAATGAATATTGTTGCTGTAAATAATATGAAAAGCAGAATCGGTTAAGGCAATTTCTTCATTTTCCCAAGAAGTAGTGTTTTGGTGAATTTTTTTCAGAAGGGACGAATCTACCTCGGAAACATTGATCAATAAAATGGCAGTATTCTTTGCCCTTGCGGCCAGGTTTTCCCTGAAACGGGAAAGCTGCGTTGTGTACGAGAAATAATACACAAGCATTGAAAAAAACAGGAGTATTACTACTACAATTAGAGTAAATTGAAAAGACAATTTGGTTTTAATGTTCATGTCCTATTTTTCTTTATCACTACAATAAAAACCAAATCCAAACTTTGTATGAATCAATTTAGGCTCAAATCCTTTATCTATTTTCTTTCTTAAATAATTGACATACACATCTATAATATTAGTTCCGGGATCAAAATCAATACCCCAAACTTGTTCAATAATGAATTCGCGGGTCAATAATTTTTCTTTATTAATAAGGAAGGTCCGCAACAATAAACTCTCTTTCGCAGTGAGTTCGATTTTTTTATCAGCACGTTTAACAACCATGGTATTCATATCCATTTCAAGATCCGCAACCCGCAACACGAGAGGTTCGGGGATAGCATTGGACCGTCGGAGAAAAACATTTACCCGAGCTAATAATTCACGGAAATCGAAAGGTTTCACAACATAGTCGTCAGCACCTACATCAAAACCTGTTACCTTATTATCGGGGGTACCAAGGGCGGTAAGCATTATGATAGGCACTTTGCTGTTCGTTTTTCGGATATCTGAACATAAATCGTAGCCATTTATCAGGGGAAGATTAATGTCGAGAATTACAAGGTTGAACGAATTGGCTTCGACCAATTGTTTGCCAATATAGCCATCGTTAGCAATCACGACATGAAAACCATGCTCTTCAAATTGTTTTTTTAATACTTCGACCAGCCTTAATTCATCCTCAACAATCAATATACTTGGTTTATTCATTTTTAAGGATTATTTGGTGCAAAGTTAGGATAAGGGATGTATTGAAGTGCTGCAAGCTTTGGATTCTAATTAGTTTCTAATTAGTTTTAATCAAATTCTAATTAATACCCGAACTTTTCATCCATAGCTTTGCAAACAGATAAAAACTTAAAACAGAGTGTTATGAAAAAGGGTGAAATGTCGAACGAATTAGTAATAGGGTTAATTTTTGGAGGAGTAGTAGTATTAATGATACTGCTTAAAGTATTTGTTTTTTAAACTTCTAAAAATGATTAGAGAACCCAAAATGCCCGTGCGAACCATTGTTCATTTGATGTTAGCAGCAATTTTTGTGATATTATTACTAATCAGAATTCTTTTTATGAAATAGCCTGGAAGCAGAAAATGGACGAAAGGGCTTTTACAGTTATTGAGTATTGTTTGATGGGCTTGTAAGCCTATTCAAACTCAACTTGAATATTAAACATTATGTTTTCAGTAGATTAAAAAATATTTTTATCGTGAAAATACGAAAGGTATTTAAAGAGGTGATGATTTTTTCATTTATGGCTGCAATAGTTGTTGTGGTTGCATTTATCGTATTCCTTTTGATTAAATTTATTAATCAGTTTTAATATGACGATTCCTATAAAGATGTAAGGCTTTGAAATGTAAAACGGTGGATGCCAATTTTCGGGAATGTTTATTTTTTGCCAAATAAAACACAAAAATATTTGGCATTTTAAACACAAAAAAAAATTGGAATCACAAAAAGCAAGCACCCGTTTACGGTTGCGGAAGTGTAAAAAAAAGGAAAAGAGGCGGGTGTTTGATTCTTGCATTGGAAGAAGAGATGCCTTCTTTTAATCCATGATACACCGTATGCTGAATCCCACTCCTTCATTCCAACCTGTTACATTAAGGCTTTCACTGTCATTGTATATTAATCGGCAACCAACCATCTCTGTAGATGGATTGTAAACATGCCAATTAGCAGAAGTACCATATTGTTGGAAGTGACCCGCTGAATTTCGCATCCCACTGGATACAGCAGTAAAACCACTTTCGTTAGTCGCGTTAAAATTGGGGATTCTCCAATGTGCAGTGCCAGTTTCTTTCATTTTACCTCCTGCAAAATTACCGCCACCCAAAAAACCTGACAATAGACCCCATTCATTAGAATTCGGTATATGCCAACCAGGAGGACAAATTTTCCGACCATCAACAGTTACACTGTGATTGTAAAGTCTGCCAGAAACCTGTGAAAGAGCAGAATTGTTTGAAAAATCACAGTAGGCCGGAGTTGTTAATTTACTCCAAAGCGTATCGTCCACAACATTTGGGATTGAATCACCATTTTGAAAATGGATTGTTTTCAAATTCTCAACCATCCACACCTGTTCATTTATGAGAACGGTATGGTAAATATTACCATCAATATCTGTGACTGTTGAGGGAAATTCTATTTTCTTTTCCTTCTTGCAGTTGCTTTGTAGTATTGTAAATATTATAAGCAAAACAAGGTTGATTTTACGAAGTTTAAGTGGAGTATTCATGAGACCGAATTTTAGCAGTATGAATCCTGGAGAGAGAATTATAGAAAAGTTATTAGTTATGACAGAAAATGTTTTGTTTTGAATTACCTGTTTGTTCTGAAAAAATGGTTGTGTAAGGCTTTGAAATGTAAAACGGTGGATGCCAATTTTGGGTAATGTTTATTTTCTGCCAAAATAAAACGCAAAAATAATTGGCATTATAAACGCAAAAGAATAGTACGAATCACAAAAAGCAAGCACCAGTTTACGGTTGTGGAAGTGTAAAAATAAAGGATGTGCCAACGCCCTCAGTACTTTCGACCCAGATTTTACCACCTTGTTTTTCGACAAATTCCTTGCAAAGTATTAATCCCAAACCTGTGGACGGTTCCCCATTAGTACCAGGCCTGCTGGTGTTTTCGGTAAGCTTGAAAAGTTTTTCCTGCAGGTAGGCAGGCATTCCTATCCCATTGTCTTTCACCTCGATGCGTACTAACTTGTTTTCGGTTTTTGTTGATGATATTTCAACCAAACCATCCTTTGATGAAAATTTAATAGCATTGGAAACCAAATTCCTGATTATGGTTTCAAGCATGTGGGTATCGGCATACACAACTGTGTAATCGGGAATGTTAAATAGTAGGGAAACCTCTTTTTTGCTGGCAGTTTCCTGGAGCAACTCAATACTTTTAACAACCGAAGGCTTCAGGACCAACGGTTGAGGATCAAAATTTACTTTGTCACTTTGCATCCTCGACCATTCGAGCAGATTCTCGATCAGGTTGTACACATTCACTGCCGATGTTTTCATGGTAGTGGCAATTTCCTTTAATTCGGATTGCGACAAACTTTCGATATCCTCGGCCATTATACTGGTCAAACCAAGAAAACCATTCATTGGGCCGCGCAAATCGTGTGCAATAATGGAGAAAAACTTATCTTTTTCGGTATTGCTGGCTTTGAGTTGCTCATTTTTCCATTTGAGTTCCTGCTCATACATTTTGCGTTCGGTAATATCCTTCGATAAACAGGATACCCATAATACATTACCACCAGAATCCATTATCGGATCCAACATTGTGAGAAAATATTTAACTTCTCCGAACGTATTGGTGAAACTAACATCAATTTCATTCTTTTTCCCGGTCGTAAAAACCTGGTTTACAGCCCTGACCCTGCGTTCAGCTTCGTCGGGAGGGAAAAGGTATGATGGGGATTTCCCAATAATATCTTCGGATGTTCTTCCAAATTGTTTTGCAAATGCGTCATTAACATACTTATAGGTAAAGTCGGTATTAAAACTGAAGACAGGATCGCTGGAATACTGAACAAGCAAACGATATTTTTCTTCACTTTCTTTCAATGTTTCTATAAAGTGCTTACGCTCAATAATATCGCGGCCTATTGCAATTACAATTTTTTGCCCGAACCATAAACCCGGGGCTAACTTCACCTCTTTAGGGAAAGTAGTCCCGTCCTTTCGAAGTCCCCAAAATTCAAACCGCATTGGTTTTCCATCGTAAGCTTCCTGAATGAAGCCTGCAACTTCTTCCATGTTGTTCAGCCCGGGAGCCGACAGGAATTCAGGGGTTTTATGCAGAAAAAACTCTTTTTCATAGCCATACATGGTTTCAGCCCCACCGTTCACATCCAAAAAACGGCCATCTTTGTCCAGGATATAAACTGCATCGTTTACGCTATCAATAATGCCCTTG
>CAJAXK010000215.1 GCA_903946925.1 uncultured Bacteroidales bacterium
TCCGGACAGTTTAAAATATTATATGCTGCTGAAAATTTTGCCATACTGAGATCCATTATTGATACTGCCATTAAAAATGGACAGAATGTGTTGTTTGCTCTGAACACTATTGCCAATTATAAATGAAACTGATTAGTTACGAATTTTCTAATTTAGAATCAAAAAGTAAAAATAATACGCGGTGAATTTTTGTAATTAATTTAGCCTGTGAAACAGAAAATGAAAATCATTATTATAAACGGCCCAAACCTGAATTTGTTAGGCCTGCGCGAACCTAATGTATATGGTTGCCAATCATTCGATAGCTATTTTGAATCATTGATTAACCAATATAAAAATATTGAACTAATTTATTTTCAATCGAATATTGAAGGCGAAATTATCAATTATTTGCATGAGTTTGGATTTTCGGCCGATGGCATAATCCTAAACGCGGGCGGTTATACCCATACATCTGTTGCTATAGGTGATGCAGTAAAAGCCATAAAAACCCCAGTTGTGGAAGTTCATATTTCGAATATCTACGACAGGGAGGAATTCAGACGCACTTCAATGATTTCTGCTGGTATGAAAGGGATAATTACCGGTTTTGGATTGGATTCCTACAGGTTGGCGATTGAGGGTTTATTGAAATAGGAATTGGGATTTGAGTGGTATTGGACAAAGGCAAATGGGGGTACTGAGCTATTTTGAAAAAAAATCAGGGTTTAATCCTGAAAACAATTTATTCTTGTTTAAATAAAATTCCTTCACCATGTTTCCTTTATAAATGCCATGTACCATATTATGCTTCAATTGTTTGCGTTTCCGATGCAAATTGGCAAAATGGCTATAGAAATAAAAATGCGCCCTCAGCACGGCATAAAAATCTTTGAAGCCACCATCAATAAGGAATTTAAAAGCTGCTATGCCATCAAGTGGGAAGCGGACAGCAAACACCGGTAGCAACAAATTGGAAGGCAGGTTTTTATATAAAAGTGCCAGGTTATTTCGGAAATTGAGGTATGTCTTTTGTGCCGATTTTTTGGGAAGGGTGCCGCCGCCTACGTGAAAAACGGTTGAATCGGGGCAGTACATAATTTTGTACCCACCATTTTTCAAGCGCCAGCAAAAATCAATTTCTTCCATGTGTGCAAAGAAATCTTCGTCCAAACCACCAAATTGTTTGTAGAGTTCAGCCCTTACAAACATGCAGGCTCCTGTTGCCCAAAATATTTCTGTGGCATTGTTATATTGGCCGTTATCAGTTTCTATGTGTTGAAAAATGCGTCCGCGACAAAACGGGTATCCATATTTATCAATGAATCCACCTGCAGCACCTGCATACTCAAATTTCTCCTTTTCATGGAACGACCTGAGTTTGGGCTGGCAGGCAGCAATCGTTTTGTCATTTTCCATGAGTTCGATTACCGGCTCAATCCAATTTGGGGTAACTTCAATATCCGAATTTAGCAATACAAAGTAGTCGGCATCCACTTGTGCCAAGGCCTCGTTATAACCTCGGGCAAATCCGCCATTTGTTCTATTCGAAATAATCCTTACTTGTGGGAAATTATCTTGAAGAAACTCTATAGAACTGTCGGTAGAAGCGTTATCGGCAACAATTAATTCGATATTTTTATCGCAGTTGGCAATAACCGATGGGAGGAACTTTCGTAAGAATTCCCTGCCGTTCCAGTTTAAAATCACTACTGCTATTTTTGCCAATGTTTATAAGTGGTTGAATGTGATTGGGTTAAATAAAATTTTATTTATTAAGGTTGGTTTGGGAATTATCGGCTAAGGTAGGATAATTTCATTTCATACTTATAAAGAAACAACAATTGAGTCCACTCCGATAACCTAAAAATTAAGAACCGCCACTAAGGCACTATGACACAAAGGTTCACAAAGCATTGTTATTCAATACTATAAGCTTAGTGAAACTTAGATGCTTTGTGCCTTAGTGGCAAAAAAGACTTGTCGGAGCGGACTCAAGGTTAAAGATTAAAAATGAAGATCAATTTGAACATAAGCCCATCAATTCCAGGCTTAAATTCCGACAGGCAAAAAAGAAATAGAGTGAACCCAGCTTTAAATTTTAGCCATTAACAACCCCCAAATATAGTTTTACCTTGGGAAATTATAGTTTTCACCTGAGCGGTCGCCCCAAGAATCACTTCCGTACGCTTTTTTATTATATAGTTGGTTGTCAGTATCTTTAGGTACATTTCCAATCCCACCAATTTCGTATTGCCAGTTTACATTTTTCACTTCACCAATTGCAGTGGAATGTGCCAACTGGTAATCGTTTATGGATCGGTCGGGCGTGTAAAACACAAATTTAAGGTCGGTTTGTTTTGCATATTGGTAATATTGCCAAATTTCGTAGGGCTTTGCGCCTGAACTGGGTTCGATAATCCTTTGGTTCGGCGAGCCATATTGCAGGTAAACCCGTCCACGATCGGTTTCATATCCTTTTTTATTTGTAGAGCCAAATTCCTGGTTTACACCCAATACCAAATAATAATATTTCAGCCATGCCCCTTCTGGATCGGCTTGGTTGCGCTGCATCCAGAAATCGAGAAAAAATTGTTGCATTGTGTTTAAATTGCACGTTGCCAGGTTGTAACCAATAAATAAGCGCTCGTTAACCGATGAAATTGGGAAGCACATCCGGATAAATTCCCTCAAAGTGTCAACCTGGTTCAGTTGCGCCACAAAACTATTGCCAACAACTACGTTTTGCAAAATATTGGTATTGTATTTTACGCCTGGGTTCGAACGTTGGAAATATATACTTTTAGAAGCTATTTCTTTATTTTCCTTGTCGCGGACTGATAAAACAAGATTGTAGTGTCCTGTTGGGAGTTCGGTTAAATCAAATTCGTTAAAAACCACATTAACTTTGTCGGAGGCCTCCCGTTTTATACGAAAGTAATTTTCAAGAAGTTTACCCGTTTCAACCGATTCGATTGAAGAAGCTATTGCAAAATGGGAATCAGGTCCAAATACGTTTGCCGTGTTATAAATTTCGGCATAAAACCTGATTTTGTTCAAGGATTGTGGGAAATAGTAGTCTTGGTATGGAATAAAGTCATAACCACTTTTGGCCATCAAGGAGTTTTCTGTTGCAGGTGTGTACGAATCAATTAATTCAATATCTGATAGTTGTATATTTTTATCGTTATAAATTAAACTTACATCGTTGTTCGCCATCAATGCTGGCAGGTCGTTGTTTTTATCGTCGATGCTTAGTTCCATTCTATAATTGCCAGCAGCCAGGGCTATGCGCTGTTGGTCGAAAACTATAAAATTGATACTGGCAGTATCTTCAATTTTGGCAGTTTTAAGATCATATTTCCTAAATTCTTTGATGCTGTCGTTTTGTTTGAACAACATGGTTACAGTAACAGTTCCCTGGTATTTTCCATTGTCGGTCATGACAAATTCCACGCTTTGGCCTAAAATGGACAAATATGTTTCGAGGTAAGGGCCATGCTCGGGCGCATAAAATGATGCATTTGATAAATAAGCTTTCAACGCACTTTTCTGTGCAAATGAGGCTGTGAAAAGGCTAAGCAGGAAAAATATAATTATGCCCTTTTTCATGTAAGTGTTATTTAACAGTATCGTTTTTAAAATGCCCAAACCAAATTCTGACTATTTTTAACAGCTTGTTTTTCAGTGTTTAGACTGAATCAACACGGATTGAAATCCACAAGCATTTAAAACTATTAAGGTGGGTTTTAGTGCAAAATTACATATTTATATTGAGCGAAAGGGGTAGTGTTATATTTTTGGCCTCACCCTACCCAAAGTAAATGTTTTTCGTAATTGAAACAAGAAATTGGATAATCCTATAATTTGTTAATTGAACATAAACTCTTTTCGGCAAATTGTGGATTTTGTTAGTAAATTTGTATTCTGGTAACGTATTGTATTAGCGGATTTAAGGCTTAAAGAATACGTTTCAGGTGGGAGCAGTTTTGTTCCAAAAATAAAGTTTATACGCTCGAAATGAAGTTTAGGTTAATCTTTGTTATATCCTTTTTTTGTTCGCTTACATTTGTAAAGACCGGATTTACAGAGGGGACTACCCAATTGGTCCCTGTTGCTAAACGGCCTAATGCAAGTGGTGGCTTGTATTTGTCGCACAACAACAATCCATCCGTTCAGAATTCCTATTCCACATTTGGGCAATTTGGTGCCGATACTTCGTACAGGATCATGTTTACGGTGAATGCAGCAAATGAAATGGTTTATTATGGGTTTAATTCCGATGAAGTGGATGCAAACAATCAGTCCAATTACAAATATTATATACGTCAGCCAAACAACACGCTCTTAGGACCATTCTTGTTCCCCATTTCAGGCAATGGATATATTACAAGCTACTCAAAAGCAGATTTAGGCCCAAGTACGATTAACCCTTCCGGCTATTCGCCCATTTCTTTCAATCCAACTATGCTTGGTAATCATTCAATCGAATTTGTTTTTCCTGAGCCAAGCAATGGTAACGGAACCATGATTATACAGTATTTTGATATTACAGTTGCCAAACCTTTGGGTACAACTTATGAGGCTATTCCTGGCCGGGTTTGGTCGCGGTCGTGGCAAGTAAACATTGATTTTAGCCAGAAAAGTTTTTTCGGTAGTTTTTATATTTATTCCGACGAAGGGATTGTAACGAAATTTGAAGCGGACAGCATGAAAACGGGCACGTTCAGCATTTTTAGCAACGAAACAGGATGCAGTACTGCTGGTACTTGGGAAACGCGAAGAAAATCGGTTAGTTATAGGGTAGATGCTTTGCCGCAATATAAAATATTTTTAAATGAACCGGATGAAATTTATCCAATAGGCACGCTTGGCCAAATTTTGAGTGCAACCCAACAATTGCCTGCAAGCTGCGATGGTTCAGTGGTTTTTAATGTGGTTGTTGACAAACCGGGAAAAGTGAGCCTGACCATTGACTGCCCTCCATTGAGTTCAAATTCGGGCGAAGATGTAGTTCTTACCGAAGATGTTGTTGCCAACTCAAACAACACCATTTTGTGGAATGGAACCAATAATTTAGGCGTTGCTTTAAGTAGTGGTACTCCAATAATTGTAAATATTGATTACCTTAATAGTTTGACAAATCTTCCTTTATACGATGTGGAAGGAAATGACAAAGGATTTAAGGTTGATTATGTTAACCCTTTACCGAATCCTTTGCCCTCATCAGGCACAAGGCTGAAAATCTATTGGGACGATACAAATTTATCATCATGGGGCGGTTATAATAATTCTACAGCCGGTTGCATGTACCCGGCTTCATTGCCTACAGTAACAGGTTGCCACAATTGGACTTTTTCTTCATCCGGTTCGGGTGGAAGTGCTAACCTTGGAAACTTTCATACGATAAATTCATGGTGGTATTATCTTTCGGAAGGATCGGTCCCGCTTTCAATTATCATAAACCGTCAACCGGCAGATGCGTTGGCAATTTCAGGGCCAAGCCCGGTTTGTCAGGGAATACCTGTAACTTATACCGTGCCACTTATTGCTTCGGCAACCTCTTATGTGTGGGCTTTACCAAATGGGAGCACGCAGACTACTTCCACAAATTCGATAACAATAACATTTACATCTGCGCTAAGCGGCAACTTATCGGTTCATGGAGCCAATGCCGAATGTAGTCCGGGTGCCGAATCGCCGCTTTTTCCAATTCAGGTTATTGCAGCAACTATTCCAAGCGTTGCGGGAAACAGCAGTGTTTGTGTAGGAAGTACCAACAATATTTATACCACTGAAGCAGGGAAATCCAATTATGTTTGGGCTGTATCGGCAGGAGGCACCATAACCGCAGGAGGCTCAACAACCAATAACACCATAACAATTAACTGGACTACAACCGGGCCTAAAACAGTAAGCGTTAGCTATACAGAACCGCCACCAGCCAGTTGTTCAACCGGAACCACAACCATTTACAATGTGGTTGTACATGCGTTGCCAACTCCTGCAATAACTGGATTGGCCAATGCTTGCCTAAACTCGACAGGTAATGTTTATACCACAGCAACCGGCATGACTGACTATGATTGGACCGTTTCTGCCGGAGGCACAATAGTTTCTGGCCTTGGAACAAATACCATTTCAGTTACATGGACAACGATTGGTGCAAAAGTTGTAAAAGTCAACTATATTGATGCACATAACTGCACTGCCCTTGTGCCATCAGAATTTAATGTAATGGTGAACACAAATTCGGTCCCAACATTAAATGGCCCCAGCAGTGTGTGCAAAAATTCAACAAACAATGTTTATACCACCGAAAATGGCAATAGCAATTATTCTTGGACAGTTTCTTCCGGTGGCACAATTACTGCAGGTGGAACTTCAACAAGTAACACCGTAACCGTAACATGGACCACAACCGGGGCAAAAACTATAACCGTAAACTATTCAAGTTCGAGTTCGTGTGCTGCGGCAACGCCAACAGTTTATAATGTAAACGTTTTTGCTTTGCCAACACCTGTTATTACGGGGCCTTCGGTTTTGTGTATTTCACCAACAGGAAGTACATATTTAACGCAACCTGGTAACAGCAATTACATTTGGACAGTTTCTTCCGGTGGAACCGTTACGGCCGGTGGTACTACATCTGATGCTTCGGTAACAGTTTTATGGACAACAACCGGTGCCAAAACGATAAGTGTCAACTATAGCTCAGCCGATTTGTGCCCCGCTGCAACACCAACCATTTATAATGTAACCGTAAATCCTGTACCGGAACCATTGATCAATGGGCCCACATCGGTTTGCGAAAATTCGACCGGCAACATTTATTCCACACAAGCCGGGAACTCCTTATACCAATGGAATGTTTCCACTGGAGGGATTATTACAGCCGGGGCTGGAACAAACACTATTACCGTTACTTGGACCACCCAAGGGAACAGGACGGTTAGCGTAAATTATACAAATTCGTCAAATTGTGCTGCTGCCGCACCAACTGTATATCCGGTAACTGTAAACTCATTGGCTTCTCCATCGGTTGTTGGGCCATCATCGGTTTGTGCCACCACACCCAACAGTGTTTATACTACCGAAAGTGGCAATAGTAATTATATTTGGAGTGTTTCACCAGGTGGCACTATTACAGCAGGAGGGACTTCAACAAGCAATACCGTAACTGTTTTGTGGAACACACCTGGGCCACAAACAGTAACGGTAAATTACACAAATTCGGCAGCATGTAATGCCAGTGCCCCAACAATATACAATATCACTGTAAAACCATTGCCAACGCCTACAATTGCGGGTATATCTACAGTTTGTGCCAATACTGCCAATACCACATATACAACCCAAGCCGGAAATTCAAATTATACATGGGATGTTTCCGCTGGAGGTACAATTACCGGTGGTGGCACAACCACAAGCAACACTGTAACCGTAACATGGCTTTCAGCCGGTGCCAAAACCGTGAGTGTTAATTATACAAATGCCTCTCAGTGTGCAGCGTTATCCCCAACGGTTTATAATGTTACAGTAAACCCATTACCAGTTCCGGTTATTACAGGTCCGACTGCAGTTTGCAACAATACTCCAAACAATGTCTTCAATACACAATCTGGTAATACAAATTATGGTTGGAACTTTTCACCCGATGGCACTCTTAATGGTGGTGGAACCTCTAGTAGTAGTTCAGCAACCATAACATGGACTGTTACCGGAGCAAAAACTGTTAGCGTAAATTATTCTAATTCATTCAATTGCACAGCAGCTGCCCCTTTTATACTTAATGTGTCGATTTCACCTGAACCAATTGTGAATGCAGGAAACAATGCAACTATTTGTTCGTCGAATACCTTACAATTAAATGGTTCTCAGCTATTTTGTGATAGTGTTAAATGGACTTCTTCAGGTGATGGTTTTTTTACAAACCCGAAAATTATCAATCCGGTATATACGCCTGGTCCGTTAGATAAAAGCAATGGGAACGCGGTTCTTACAATTACTGGTTATGGCTCCGAAGCTTGTTTTGATAAAACCGATCAGAAAAGCATTGTTTTGCATATTGATCCAATGCCAACGGTTGAAGTTGGGGTAGATTTGAATTTTTGTGTGCTTGACCCAATATCCGTCCTTGGTGCTGATACTGCGAATGTATCAGAATTAGTTTGGTCAGGTGGCGATGGAATATTTAATTCCAATTCAATACTTGAACCGACTTATATGCCGGGGAATTTGGATTTTAATGCAGGATCAGTTGTCCTGAAGCTAAAGGTGAAAGGTAAATTGGCTTGTGCGAATAAATTTGTAAGCGATACCCGCACATTTGGTATTACACCCTATCCAACCTTAAGTGCTGGGGTTGATGATTATATTTGCAGCAGTGAACCGCAGTTTCAATTGGTAGGAACCGCCACAGACTATGATATCAATAATTTACTGTGGACGTTTACCGGAGGGGATGGTTTTTTCAATGATTCAACAATAATCCAACCCATTTATTATCCAGGTCCTATTGATTTGAATACAATAGATCGGAATATTCTTTTCAATGTTACCACGAAAGGAATTGGTTTTTGCAATGATGTGGTACTGAACGATCAGATTGAACTAAAGATTGATCCTCGTCCGATTAGCGATGCCGGAAATGACGACTATTCCTGTGGACAAAGGCCTTACCAACTTGATGCTACTGCCCAATATCACAACTCAATTACTTGGTTTACAAATGGCGATGGCCATTTCAGTAACCTGAACATACTTAATCCTACCTATACCCCTGGTCCAAACGACATCAACAAAACTGTTAAACTCACACTTGGACTTGCGGGATGCAATGATCTTGAAGGAGATGATTATATGCTACTTACGGTTCATCCCGATCCGTCGGCAAAACTCGTTGGGGCAGCCACTGAATGTGAAGGGACTTCAATTCCTTTGAAGATTTTTTTATCAGGAACACCTCCTTGGAATGTTACATATTCCAATGGATTGTCCCCTGTAATGGTTACTGGAATAATGAGTTCGCCTTACAATTTTAATGTTAGCCCTACCCTTAGCACTTCCTATTTGATTACTGCTTCTTCGGATTTATATTGTAATGCGCCGCCTGATTCGTTGTCGGGAGTTGCGACTGTTGGTATTTATCCCTTACCCGAAACCTTTGTAGTAACTGCTTCGAATAATGGTTTTTATTGCGAAGGCGATACAGGGGTTTTTATTGGGGTGAACAATTCGCAGTCAGGGATGACTTATGACCTACTGTATAATGGCATTAGTACTGGTATTGTTTTAAATGGCACAGGTTTCCCTTTGCAATTTGGGGTTTTTAATGCAACCGGACAGTATGGGGTACGTGCTACAAACCCGGAAGGAAACTGTTATAAAATGATGAACGATACAGTAACAGTTATCATGACACCTACACCGGTGATGGATTTCAATACAGATATAGCCTGTGATGGCGATACGACCATTTTCGGGATTTCGGGCGATTTTATTGAAATGATCAGCACCTGGCATTGGGACTTTGGTGATGGAACGTATGAAACTTATAACACGCCATTTATCCCAGTTCACGTATATCCAACCTTTGGCACTTATCCGATTACCCTGAGTGTTACTGATACCAACGGCTGCCATTATTCGGTAATGCACCCTGTGGAAGTACTGCCGACCCCAATTGCCTTTTTTAGCTATGGAACCCCAAACTGCAAGGATCAGATAACACATTTTTCCGATTTGAGTACAAATCCTCCCGGTCAAGGGTATATCCAACAGTGGGTTTGGGATTTTGGTGACGGCACGCCGACAGATACAATAGTTTACCCTAATTTCCCAAATGTTTCCCACGCTTTTCAATTTGAAGGCAACTACAATGTGAGCCTTGCCATCGCCAACAATAAAGGATGTGTGGATGTTTTTGAGACCATAATCAGTGTTACCCGAAGTCCCATAGCCGGTTTTGATTATTTCAGCAACTGCGAAGACCAGAACGCCCTTTTCACCGACAACTCCAACGAGAACCTGGGTGGCCAGGTAACCGCTTGGGCCTGGGATTTCGGCGATCCCACCACCGGTGCCCTAAACACCAGCATACTACAAAACCCTGAACACCTGTACACCGCTACAGGTGATTTCATCGTGAAGTTGATCGTCCACAACCTGAACGGCTGCCGCGACAGCATACAGGACACGGTGAATGTGAAAGCAGCCCCTCTTGCCAATTTCTTCAGCAGCGTCGGCTGCCAGAACAGCCCCACACAATTCCTTTCCGACAGCACCCTCATGAACATTGGTGCCACGGCTACCTACGCTTGGGACTTCGGCGATGGCGGAACCGCCTACAGCCGCAACAGCTACCATACCTACCTTGCTCCCGGCACCTATTCCGTCAAGCTCACCATCACCGACACCGCCGGATGCGAAGGCTTTAAGATACTGCCCTTGACAGTCACCCCACCGCCCACGGCACA
>CAJAXK010000216.1 GCA_903946925.1 uncultured Bacteroidales bacterium
AGCATTAGTTTTAGCTGTGTCGTCCTTCTACAATGGCTGCTAATGTTTTTAGGTTTTGCCCTGGTGGGGATTCAGAAGTACAATGTTCATTTTAGTACCAATGTTTATTAGTAATACAATGTTCAAATTTGGTACTTATGCCCCAATTGCGTAAAACCGATAGTTGCTGCTGCCATATCTTTCATTTGGCCAAATAGGTCTTTGGATTTAATTGTCGTACTGAGAAAAGGTTGTAAAACTTTTACCATCAAAGCGGCTCAATCCAAACCATCTTGTTCCAAACCAAAGATTCCCGTCTTTGTCTTCTAAAATACTAAAAACAGAATTATTGACCAGACCGTTCGCAGTGGCATAATTTGTGAATGTTTTTCCATCATAACAGTACACGCCATTCTTCTCTGTAGAAAACCACATATTTCCCTTTTTATCCTCCAGAATTGAATATACTCCATAATTGACAAAGCCTTCATTCTCGCTGAAACTGCTAAAAGATTTTCCGTCATACCGACAGGCTCCGTGTCTTCTTGTGGCGAACCAAAGGTTTCCGGCCTTGTCTTCCGAGATAGAAAATATCATATCGTCAGTAATACTTCCTAGTGATTCAGAATAAATATTTTTAGCCGGAAAATTTCCAAATGTTCCTTTTACAGAATTGGTAATGGTTCTTCCGTCTTCGTTCGAGAGGTAATAATCTTTAGGAGGCAAGAAATTGGTAAATATTTTTCCATCATAACGCCAAACCCCACCACCGTTCCAGGAACTGAACCATAAAATGCCGTTTTTGTCTTGCAGAATATCAAGTATAAGCTGATTGTTGCTTCCAAGATTGTATTCTTCTTTGTTGCTGTTCAGAAAATTATCCAATGTTTTTCCATTGTAGCGATAAATCCCATTCCCCATCGCACCAAACCATAAGTTACCATCTTTGTCTTCTAACATACATGTAATACTCAATGTGTCGGGCACAGGATATTTTGTGAATTTAATACCATCATACTTGCATATTCCGCTACTTGTCCCAAGCAAAATATTTCCTGCTCTATCCTCAATAATTGAACATACATTGTTGTTGCACAAACCGTCTTTGGCAGTAAAATTGATAAATGATTTTCCGTCATAACAATAAGCACCTTCTCCACTGATGCTAAACCATAAGTTGCCGTCTTTGTCAAGCAACTGGCAACCTACATTCTCGCACTGTGTTCCCAAAGTCCGAACAATTTTTGGGTTTTGTTCCTTTTTAGTGGTTGAATTTGTATTGTTTGTCGTCAGGTTTGTTGATGTCTGTCCGTTACAAGATGTAAAAAACATAGATACCAATAGTAAAGAAAATATTGGGTTTATAAATCTGTCTATTGTCATTTTTTAATTATTTCTGTCCACGTTTTTAAGATTGCAGGCCATCGCCAATGGTTGTTGCTATCGGCTGACAACAAGGCACAGCGGGAATAAACTGCGGCTCAAAGTCAACCAGCACAAATGTATATAAAGATTTCAAATGTTTCAACGAACACGCATACCCGCATTTGCTATAGCGTTTGTTGAACTAAACCTCCGGTAGGCCAGCCCAATCAGTTACAAAAATAAGTGTTTACCGATAAATAAGCATAAACCAATAAACTTATTTATCATGAAACAAAAACAGCCATCCAAATGCGG
>CAJAXK010000217.1 GCA_903946925.1 uncultured Bacteroidales bacterium
AAGCAAAAAGTAAAAAAATCTAAACCATTTTGACCAAAGTTTTGGTTTTGATGACAGTCAGATAGCACCTCAAAATAAGAATTAGCCCAAATTTATATTATTTTTCGCGAGGTGTTTTACCCAAACACCTTGTAAGTTTATCTTTCGGAAGGAGTTGCATGAAGCCTTCCGGGGGGCGGCTTGTTACGGCAGTCACAACACATCGCTTAGTGTTATTTCTTCTTTTTGGGGTTTTCGGAGTAGCCTCTTCCTAATAAAAATCAATCATTAACCCTCGTTCAACCTGAATTTCAGATACTTAATTGTTAGCCCTTGGGCAAGCCAGATTTTTTCGTAATGCGTTTGTACATCAATTACATCTTTCACCTCGCTATCATCGGGATTTGCATAAAGGTCGTTGTTGGAATATAAAAGTTTGTGGCCTTGTTCGTTAATCACATCCAAGGTGTAATTGTAAAACATATCGTTATCCGTTTTCAAGTGGATAATGCCACCGGGTTTTAGCAATTTCCGGTATCTTTCAATAAATTCGGGGGAAGTAAACCTCTTGCTATGCCTTGGGCTGTTTGGCTGGGGTTCAGGGAAGGTAATCCAGATTTCATCCACTTCGGCAGGGCCAAACACCTGACAGATATTTTCGGCGCGTATTCGTAGGAAAGCCACATTCGGTCGTTCTTCTTCCTGGCTTGTTTTGGCTCCCCGCCACATCCGGGCTCCTTTCTTATCAATACCAATAAAATTCTTTTCGGGATATTTACTCGACAGGTCAACCGTGTATTCGCCTTTGCCGCAACCCATTTCGATAATAATCGGATGGTTGTTCTTGAAGAATTCAGCGTTCCAGTTTGTACGCAAAGAAAATCCGGAGGAAAGCTCTTCCCAGCCGGGTTGAAAAAAGTGCCCAAAAGTTTCATTTTCAGCAAACCGCTGAAGTTTCCTCTTTGCCAAGGTTTTGCGGATTAAAAGTGAAAGTTAACTAAAAGGCCTGGTATTGGGATTACTCAGACGTTTTTTTTCTTTAATATCCAATACGAACTGAAGCCTGCTTTTTTCAATTTGGATAATTGCTCACTGGCTTCGTTATACGAATCGAAACCTTTAAGGCTAACCACATAAAGCCCCGCAGGTGTTTTATCAACAATGGATGCAACATAGCCCTGTTCTTTTAAGGAATTGATATGTTTCAGGGCATTGTTATGGTCGCGGAAAGCACCGCTTATTATATGAAAGTCGCGATTTGGTTGATCCGGTATTGCCGTTTCGGTTATTATAGGGGAAACAACAGGTTGATCTATTGGTTCAGAAACCGGTTCCGTAACAGGCTCTGATATAGTTACTTTGTTTTTGGAAAGTTCGGCATACGAAACACTTGCTGGTTCGAAAGGTAGGTTTTCTGCCGCCATAATGCTTGCTGGCGACTGGGGGTTACCTGAAATATTTGTATCCGTTTGTTTTGGCAGGTTGGCAATGTTTACAGTTGCTGTTTTGCCAGGGGTAGAACGGACCCAAGAATACATACCTGTATAATTGTGTACATAATTATCTATTACATTGCCCTTTAGCGATCCCCAAATAGTAAAAGCTATAAAAGGGGCAAGTAAAGCAGCCCATTTTAAGGTTTCCGGGATGTAAGTCCGCAATTTGGCGCCCCACGAACGTTTCGCCGATTGCATTTCGGGTATTACAACAGGGGCTACAATTATACCTTTGGTGCTAAACTCGGGTAAACCAAACGAATCGGTATTAAAATTAATGTGATGGGCAGGTGTAAATTCGATTTTCCCCGAAACATTTAGGAAAAGTTCGCCAATACCATCGAGAGTTACTTTGTTGCCATCGTTCAGGTAGTCCAGGTTTTTTGCTACCCATAATTTAATTTCGTTTATGGCATCGCGGTAGGAAATTTTTTCGGCTTCTGCAATGTGGTTTGCCAATTGACCATCGTTACCACAAAGGCCGGCATTAAATGCCACGCTGCCCGAAGGCGGGAAAAACTGATGGGTTGCATGAACAACATGTGCTGGGTTGTAAGCCTTTATGAAGCCTCCTAACCCGGGAACAATCACACATTCGTGCTTGTAAAGTAATTCGGTAATATACCTGCTTATCATTTTCTGTTCACTTTTCAATCTGCTAAGTTACAACAATTAAGTGCCTGAAATCAAATTTTGTTAGTAAGTTTAAGTAAATCGGCCGGAACGTCGATGCCAACTGTTTCAATATCAGTAATTGCCGTACTGATCTTAAAACCATGGTGCAGCCAGCGCAACTGTTCAAGCGATTCGGCTATTTCGAAAGGGACGGGCGGCAAATCGAGGATTGTTTTCAAAATGGAAGTGCGGAAAGCATACAAACCAATATGGCGGTAATAGTCATGGTTTTGCAGCCAGTTTTCCTGTGCAAGGCCACGAAAATATGGGATTGGTGAACGGCTGAAATACATAGCATTATTGGCATTGTCAACCACCACTTTTACAACATTTGGGTTAAATATGTCCGCGTTATCGGTAATCTTCATAATCAGGGTGCCTATTTGCGAATCGGGGTTTTGTAAAAGCGAAACAGCAAGGTCAATCTGCAAAGGATCAATAAAAGGCTCATCACCTTGTATGTTCATCACCACATCATAAGGGCAAACCCCCAAAACCGAAAGCTTTTCAGCTACTTCGCCAATACGCGAACTTCCCGAAACATGCAATGCAGAAGTCATCATTACCTCGCCACCATTTTCTTTTACGTGATTGAAAATCCGGTCGTCATCGGTTGCAACAATAACTTTATCAAGCATTTTACTCTTTAAGGCTTGTTCGTACACGCGCATTATCATGCTTTTGCCATCAATTATAACAAGTGGTTTACCAGGGAAACGGCTCGATTCGTAACGTGCGGGGATAACCCCAAGTGTGGTAGCTGGCATGGTATATTGTTTTTTGTTGTTTATGATTAAAAGAGAAGTAGCTATTCAGGGGTTTACCTTTTAGGTGTTAGGATTTTGGGTTTGGGTGTTAGGGTTCATCATTTTATGCGTTTTGCGGATTAAGATCAAGCATTATTTGAATAGTAGGTACCTAAAAGCCTACAGCCTAACAGCCTATATCAATAAATGTGGTATGTTCTTCGGTTTTCGGGCATAGGGTGGATAGTTGCATTTTTTCAAACACTTCAATCAATTTATTGCAATAATTCGGGAGGTTAAAATTACAAATTGTTTCCCTTGCCGCAATTGAAAGCAGGTGGTAATTTTCTGTGTTCATTTCATTAATTTCAATAATCCGGTTCCGGAAATCATCTGGTGTTGCACATAAATAGCCATTTTTGCCATGCTGTACAAACAGGTTGTTTTCGGGGATATCCGAACTTAGAACAGGAACGCCATTGTTCAAGTATTGTTTTGTCTTAAATGCTGATTTTGATCGTTGCAACTCGTTGTCGATTAGGGTTGCAATACCAATATCAAACTTGGCAATCCGCAATTGAATATCGTTTTCGTTTGTCCAATTCATATTTTGAGGCATTTCGAGAACCACATTTTCAAAACATGAGAAATATTTGACCAGGAATTTTATTTCTGAATTATCGGTAACGCCTAAAAGTACAAGGTTTATTTTGAACGGCAGGTGCTGTAAGGCGGGGAAGAAAAGATTGAGCAAACTTTGTTTGTGGTGGCCGCCGAAACAACCAATCCAGCCTATAGTTAGGACAGGGTTTTTGTGTTCCTTCATTATGTTTAAATCAGGCGTTGGCGAAGTGTTTAAGTACACATTTTTGTTATACCTGTTCAAGTTCTGGAGCAATTCGTGGCTGCCTACCATAACGGCTGAACAGTTTTTTATAAACCACCAGATTGATTTTGGTTTATATTCCAAATAATCAGCATCATCGAGGTCGTAAATGGTTTTGTGGCTCCTTGTTTTTACAAGTAATTTAAGCAGGTTCGCATAAATGAAATTTGAATTAACGCGCTGAATCACAATAATCGAATCAGCTTTGCAGAAAAACAAGGCAGATAAATATGTTTTTGCAAATTGCCAGATTGCTTTGGGGGAATAGCCCGGCATTACGAAATAAGAACATATACCGAAATTGTCCTTTAAAAACTTTAAAGGATACTTTCCCCTATACCTTACACTTGGCGATGCAAGGTTGTAATGGGCAAACCAGTAAACAAATTTTAATTTAGAATCTGTTTGGGAAACCTTCATCAAATGGTTTTAGTTTAAAGCAACCGGAGGTTAACCGGGATTCTGGCAACCACTTTTTGAAGCCGTTAAAAGGGATAAGCTTAATAGGAACGGGCAAATATCACCCTTTGCTTTGATGGTTTTCCGGTAAGGATACATTTCCCTTCTTCCATTTTTCCATCAATCGGGATTAGGCGGATGGTTGCTTTGGTTTCGTCCTTGATACGTTGTTCCGTTTCGGGTGTTCCGTCCCAATGTGCCGATATAAAGCCCCCTTTGCCATCGAGTTGGGCAACAAATTCGTCCCAGCTATCAACGTTGTTAGTGTTCTCCTCGCGGAAGTCGTAGGCTTTTTGGTATAAGTTTTCCTGGATACTTTCTAGCAAATGACTGATTTTATGTTCGATATCTATTAACTGATAAACCGATTTTTCGAGTGTATCGCGTCGGGCAACTTCAACGGTGCCATTTTCGATGTCGCGTGGGCCGATGGCCAGCCGAACCGGAACGCCTTTGAATTCATATTCGTTAAATTTCCAACCGGGCTTTTGGGTGTTGCGGTCGTCGTATTTTACACTTATGCCTAAAGCCTTCAGTTTTTTAACAATATCGTTTACGGTTTCCGAAATAAGGGCAAGTTGCTCATCATTTTTATAAATAGGAATGATAACTACTTGGATAGGAGCAAGTTTAGGCGGTAATACCAATCCATGGTCGTCGGAATGTGTCATGATAAGGGCACCCATTAGCCTGGTAGAAACGCCCCAGGAAGTAGCCCAAACGTGGTCGAGTTTATTTTCTTTGCTCAAGAACTTAACATCAAAAGCCTTTGCAAAATTCTGGCCCAGAAAATGTGATGTCCCTGCCTGCAAGGCTTTTCCATCCTGCATCAATCCCTCGATGCAATAGGTTTCAACAGCACCTGCAAAACGTTCGTTTGGCGATTTTACACCTTTTAAGACCGGCATGGCCATCCATTTTTCGGCAAACGTTGCATAAACGTTTATCATTTTTTCGGTTTCCTCAATGGCTTCAGCCTCGGTTGCGTGGGCGGTGTGGCCTTCCTGCCATAAAAATTCGGTGGTTCGTAAAAACAAACGCGTACGCATCTCCCAGCGCACAACATTTGCCCACTGGTTAACAAGAATAGGCAAATCGCGGTACGACTGAATCCAGGTGCGGTATGTATCCCAAATTATGGTTTCGGAAGTGGGCCGCACAATCAATTCCTCCTCTAACTTTGCATCAGGATCCACAACAACGCCTTTCCCATCAGGTGAATTTTTCAGTCTATAATGCGTAACCACAGCACATTCTTTGGCAAAACCCTCAACATGCGAAGCCTCTTTGCTGAAAAACGATTTTGGTATAAACAACGGGAAATAAGCATTTTGATGCCCGGTTTCCTTAAACATATCATCTAATACCCTTTGGATTTTTTCCCAGATTGCATAGCCATAAGGTTTTATAACCATACAGCCCCTAACTGCTGAGTTGTCGGCCAGTTCTGCTTTAATTACAAGGTCGTTATACCATTGTGAATAATTCTCTTCGCGTGATGTAAAATCTTTTGCCATTTTTTAAGTTGTGGTATGATAATTGTGCTTTTCGGGGTGTTTTTAGTCAACAAAATTACAAAAAATAATGCTCTGTAAGAATAAATCACAGCTTTGTAAAAGCTTTAACAATAAGGAGGCCGTTATGAAATACTTTTTAACAATCATGGTTGCAATGATGCTCATCGTTACATCATGCACCACACAGACTCAAACTACAGGGTACGATGATGTATATTATTCGCCTAAAAACCAACCTCCTGTACAAAAACATTCGATGGTGATAAAAACACCGGAAACGCCTACAAATAACTACAATACCAACGCGGTAGCCCAGCAGGATCCTTCATCTGCGGCGGGCAATTACAGTAATCAGGACACAACTTATTATTTTGATCAGCAAAATGCTTCCGCCGGCGGCTATGATCAGGATGATTATTACGATTATGCGTATTCGGCGCAAATAAAGCGCTTTTACGACCCTGTTCCTAATAGCGGATACTACGACGATTATTATACCAATTCGTACTGGTACGATCCAAGCCCTTGGAATTATGGTTTTAGCATATACATGGGATACAATTGGTGGGGACCATCTTATGGATATGGTTATCCTTACTATGGATATGGCTACCCTTATTATGGCTACGGCTATCCTTATTATGGATATCCTTACTATGGTTACGGTTGCTGTTACAACGAATGTTATTACAACAGCTACGACCAAAACTCATATTACTATGGCCACCGTAGTGGGGATGTTGGTAGTTCGGGCAACTCAACAGCACGCAATAGTAGCAGGACGTTCGGTGAAAAATATGAAGCAAGCCTTAGTTCGGGCCGCACAGGAACAACCACAGGCAGGGGAAACGGTAATGCAGTTGACCCTACCCGAACTTCAGCAAATACTACCCGTACAGGGGCAGCCGCTACGCAAAATGGAAGAGATGCCACAAATGGATATACTTATACTCGAGGTCAGGATGCAAACAGTACAACAGGCCGTCCAAATTCAACTACCCAACGTCCGAATTCCACTACTCAACGTCCGAATGCAACAACCCAACGTCCGAACTCAACTACCCAACGCCCGAATGTGAATAATCAGACCCAACGCCAATACCAATATGTTGCGCCAAACAGAAACAACCAGAATGCTGCGGGAACGAACAGGAATAATGTGAACAACAGCAGGAATACCCAATCGTACACCTCTCCTGAGTACAACCGTCCACGGTCGGGCCAGGAATATACTTCACCAAAATACCGGAGCACACAACCTTCGGCTAATGGCCAGAACAACAATAGGGTTGAACCTTCCACAAACGGTTCCACACGCACTTATGAAAGGCCAAAATCGCAACCTACCTACAGTCGGCCTAACCCTGTGAGGTCGGTAGATGGTTACCGTGCCCCTCAAAACAATTCCCAGCCCGCCCGTTCCAACACTTATTCGGCACCACAGCGCCAAAGCTCACCAAGTCCCCAAAGATCAACTGAGAGTTATTCTCCTTCAAGGAGTTCATCGTCAGGCTCAAGCAGCGGTTCAAGCAGCGGTTCGGGCAGAAGTTCATCATCAGGATCCAGCGGTGGAAGTTCATCGGGCGGATCGGGCAGAAGCTCATCATCAGGTTCTGGTGGCCGCAGATAATAACAGTTTTTAATTTGAGACCCTTCTTTGAAAAACCTGCATGCCTCACCGGTAGTAATTAACATACCAGGGATTGCAGGTTTTTTATTTCAAAAAAACAATTATGGTTTTGAAATAGCCATGATAGGTACAAACCATCAACCGAAGATGATAGTATAGTAAATCCGGTTTATTGCATTATACCCATAAAAAATTAAAACAGTAAAAAGATGAAAACCAAACTCACATTTATAATAGCGGTAATTTTTTCTTTCGCATCGTATGCACAAAACGAAATTGATGCACTCAGGTATTCGCTGATCAATTACAGCGGAACAGCCCGATTTACAGGCATGTCGGGTGCTTATGGGGCTGTTGGCGCCGACTTTTCGTCGCTTAGCCAAAACCCTGCAGGCATAGGGCTATACCGTAAATCGGAACTAACTTTTACACCCATGATTTTCAGTGGAAACACCGAATCCAGATTTCAGGGCGACATGGGCACTGATTCGCGAACCACATTTTATGTAGGCAATGTTGGTTATGTAATGGCTTTAAAAGTACCGGAAAATAATCAGTTAAAGGTAAAACAAGTTCAGTTTGGGTTTGGGCTAAACAGAATGGCCTCCTTCAGCAATCGTGCCGTTATTAATGGGCAAAACAATGAAAACTCACTAATTACCAAATACTTGAACGATGCCGATGCTTCAGGCCCCAATCCCGAAAACCTTTACTATGCCCCATATAATTTTGGTGCGGCATTGGCATACGATACAAAGCTTATTTATCAGGATACTTTTAATGTTTGGCAATCGGATTTGCCAAATGGAGGTTTATATCAAACCAAAAACATCGAAACCAGAGGTGGCACTACCGAAACGGTATTGAGTACAGGGGCCAATTTTGCTGAAAAATTGTTTGTTGGGATGACTTTTGCTTTTCCGCGTATTAATTATGAGGAAGAAAGTTACTATTTTGAAAAGGACAATAAAACCCTAAGCCCATATCTTAAATCGTTCGACCGTTACGAATATCTGCATACCACGGGTACGGGCTTCAATTTTAAAATTGGATTTATCTATAAACCAATGGATTTTGTGCGGATTGGCGGCGCCTTTCATACCCCAACTTATTATACCAATTTGCACGATGCTTTTAGTGCAAGGATGACAGCATATTATGATCAACCACCTTTGACGAACAGCAACGTAACCATATTTGATGCCAATTCGCCCAACGGCGATTATGAATACGATATAACCACACCACTTAGGGCAATGGGAAGCCTGGCATTTATCTTAGGTCAATATGGCCTTATAAGTGCTGATTACGAGTATATTGACTATTCTAATGCTAATCTGGATGCTTACGATTATAATTTTTCGAGCGAAAATAATACCATCCGGACAACTTTTGCCGCAGCCAATAATGTGAGGGTTGGAACAGAATGGAAAGCAGGCATACTTTCGTTCAGGGGTGGGTATAATATTTATGGATCACCTTACAAAAACGAAGGCATGACAGGAAGGGGTTCGCGTACAGGCTACTCCTTTGGCATTGGTGTACGCGAAAAAATATACTTTGTTGATTTCTCGTACAGCCATTACAGCATGGATGATAATTACTACCTGTATAATATTGCGCCTGCATCAAGGAATACTTATAATGGGAATTCGTACAGCTTAACATTAGGATTAAGGATGTAATGAAATTAGCAGTTTCGGGCATAAAAAAATCCTGCAAAGCAGGATTTTTTTTGCCTGAAAATGGGATAAACCACATATTCCCTGACTTTGACATTTGGGTGGCGCAGGCCGGTTTAAAGCTTTGAAATGCGCATAAATGGCATAAAAATTATTTTTTATGTGCGGATAGTTCCCTTTATACCAACTGCGAATGGGTTGACACATTGTTGAAGCAGGGAGCAAAATATATTTACTGTGTTGTTGCCGCCTCGGTTTACATCCTGCATTATCACGAAACTACGGTGCAATCACTATTGTTTGTAAAGCCTGAGCACTTATTTGCAGTTCGGCCTGGCGATCGCCAATTTGAAGTTTGAGGTTTTTCGGTTGGGCTTCCATGTTCAAAACCACAACGGCAATTGTTCCATCAGGGTTTTGGGCAGCGGTTACCATTAAGGCGGGGTCGGGGTTTTCAAATCCAATGCGGATGGCGCCGGGACGGATGTATTTGCTAAAATGGGCCATGGTGTAATACAGTGGCGTAAAGTAAACTTCGTCCTTTTCGGGGTCAACAATCACAGGGGCTACACACCAGTTTTTAAACCAGTTAGGGCCACCTTGCTTATCTAAAACCATGTTCCAATCCACCCAGCCATCAACCCAATTATTCATACAGCCTATAATATCGCGGGCATACCTGTACACCGGCACATATTTAGGGTGTAGCTTTTTCTGGTCTGCGGGTGCCCAATCCCATCCCCAATCGGTTGCTTCTTCGGACCAATACCATTTATCATCCTGCCAGTGAGGTATTTCCGAATCAATGCAACCTTCTGTTTGAATGAGGTGCTTGTTAGGTGCTTTGTTGTGCGTAAAGTTTAAAGAACCAGGGAACCAATCGAATGTGCTTGCATACCAGTGGATTGCAAAACCATCGAAATATTTTGATGACGCCTCGTCTTTGTAAATCACTTTTGCCCATTGTTCCAATTCTTCGCCACGGTTTTGGTCGTAAGCAAGGATTTTTGCTTGGTGGCCATCGGCTTCTAATTTGGGGCCAAGGTGGTTTTGTACAAAATCAACCATTTCTTCGGGCGTAAAAATCATGCTTTCCCAATTGTTCCCATTTCCAAGAGGTTCATTTTCGACTGTTACTCCCCAAATATCAATACCTTCTTTTTTATAGGCATCCATATATTTTGAGAAAAACAAAGCCCATGCATCCTTGTATTCGGGTAGCAGTTTGCCCCCGACCCATTTATTATTGTCCTTCATCCATGGCGGGGCAGTCCATGGGGAAGCTATAATCTTAAAACCATCTTCCGAACGCGACATGGCATCTTTAATCATCGGAATTATATCATCCATGTCTTCCTTAACAGAAAAATCGTTCAGTTCCTTGCCGCCATTTACGGTAGAATAGGAATAATTGCCTAACGAAAAATCGCAAGACCCTATATGTGTGCGTGCCAGTGAATACTTAGCCCCTTCGGATCCGAAATAAGCATCCAAAATCAATTCCCGGTTTTTCTTGCCCAATTTATTCAATAAATAGGCCGACGATTCGGTAAACGATCCCCCAAATCCGGTAATGGCCTGAAATTTAGTTTCCGGCAGCAATTGTATAGTAATGGGTTCGTTTCCCGAACCAACCGGGGTTATTTTTGTGAGCTTGTTGCCACCTGCAGAAGTCTCGTACACTTCTACCGAAAGATTGTTTTGCTTTGAATTACATGCCATCAAAATGAGCATTATTAAACCTGCTAAGTAAAACCTGAACTTTTTCATCCCATTTATTTTTTTAACCAATTTGCCTACCCTACTGATTGGGCAGTATAACATTCAGTAAAAACATTTTTGATAAAATGTCAAGACGCTTCTGCCCGTCTGGCATCCAAGTCTTTTTTCATCAAAGTTGTGGTATTGGAATCAATCTTGTAAAAAATCATGAACAAAGCGCACGACATGTACAAGATGCCTGGAATAACCGAAACCAATAATTTTATCCCCGTTATTGCCGTATCGTTTTGAATAGCGTTAGGCACAAAACTGGATGCGGCCAAAATCCATCCTGCAATGGCAGCTCCAATCCCCCAACCTGCTTTTTGGGCAAACACAGCAGCCGAGAAATACAAGCCTGTTGCACGGCGGCCTGTTTTCCATTCGCCATAATCGGCCGAATCGGCAATCATAGTCCAAAGCAATGGCACTGCCGGCGCATAAGCCATTTTTGCAATTATGTTGAACACATAAATGAGGGTAAGGTCGTTTACCCGGGCCAGGTATATAAGTATAAAGAAAAAGCCAGAAATCAACGAACTGGCGATAAACACATTTTTGTTCCCAAACTTTTTTGCCAAAGGTTTCGACAAAGGCAGGGCCACTATAAGTGCTACCGTACCAATTACATTAAAAAGCTGAACATTGTTTTCGCGCCCAAGGTAATATTTGAAATAATACGCAATGGCAGCATTTTGCATGGCAAACATGATGAAAGAAATAATGCCTACCAGCGCAAGTATAATCCATGCTTTGTTTTGGAAGAGGTTTTTTATGTCTTCCTTAAGTGAATTTTCTTGGGATTTTGGGGGTTGAACCCGTTCTTTGGTTGTTTTGAAAGTGATAAAAAAGAAAATCAAACTCAATCCCGCAAACAAGAATACGGTGTACTGGAAGCCTTGCGCCTTATTGCCGCCGCCAAAAAATTCGGCCAAGGTGAGTGCCAGCCCAGTTACCACAAACTGACCAGTAAAACCGGCGATAAACCTGTACGTGTTCAACCCGGCGCGTTCGTAAGTATCGTCGGTCATTACAGCACCCAAAGCAGAATACGGGAGGTTAATGGCAGCATACGCGGTCATTAAAAGTACATAAGTTGCACCTGCATAAATTATCTTGCCCGTTTCGCCAAAGTTAGGTGTCGTAAAAGTGAGAATGGCCAGCACAGCATACGGAATGGCCCCGAACAAAATATATGGGCGGAATTTCCCCCAGCGGGTATTGGTGCGGTCAGAAACCACACCAATTACCGGGTCGATAGCCATATCCCAAAAACGGGCAACAAGCATAATTGTGCCTGCCGCAACGGCGGGAATACCATATACATCGGTATAGAAGAACAAAAGCCAGAAACCAACCATGTCCCACACAAAGTGCGAGGCAGTATCGCCGAGACTGTACCCGATTTTTTCCTTTACGCTTAATTTCAAAGTAACTTTTTCCATGTTTTAAAAATTAGTTCTTTTTCGGTCAATTTGCTGGCATTGGCAATTCAACTAGTATCAGTTTATTTCAAAAATCCTGTAAATCCGCGACCATTCAATTTCTTTTCCAGGCTCAAGGTTTACATCAAAGAACAACTCAGGGCTTATTACATGTTTCCATCCCCAAAGGTTTACTTTAGCTGTTTTAAAACTTCCAGTTTCGCTTATTCCAATTTTACTTTTCGTGTTTATTAGTTCCCAGTAAGCATCAATATTCTGGTTTCCAGTTAGGTTGCTGAAAAAGAATTGCTCGGTAGGGGTATCGTTAAAGGTAATTTCTTGCTGGCCAATTTCAACTTTTCCTTCAGGGTTAACCGTTGCATCAAAAAGTAAAGGATCCATTCTGAAAGGGAATTTCAAGATGTAATCACTACCAATAAACTCATTGTTTATGGCTATAAAATTATGGATATATTCGTTTGTGATAATAGTTTTTGCACCTGTATTTTTCAGATAATATTTAACCACAAAACCACTTTCGGTTAGTTCAATTTCCTTTTCATACTCATACGCATACCCATTGGCGTTTTCGGATTTACAGTGAATGGTGATTTTATCAGCTTTTGCGATAACCTTAAAACCAGCGGGCCGGATTTCATACCTGGTGCCGAAAAAATAGTCACCGCTATCTTTTTTCAACAGCCCGACCCCAATTTTGTGGAACCATCCGCCTTTCTCGATTTCATTATACCCAACAGGAGCCTCAATGCCAAATTCGTTATAAAACCCTTTACCCGATTGAGTATCGTCTTTATTGTTCAACATCTCCACACTTGAAACAGGAATATTTTTATATTTCACCGATACAATTTTCCCAGTCCAGTCAAATCTCGAAAAGCTGTAACCGGCTGTTGGCAAATCAATTTGGATTTCAATATTTTTATTTTTCAGGACATGGGTCATATTTGTGTTTGTTTTTTGCTGGCTGCTTGCTGCAAAAGGTGCGACTAAGAACAGAAGGAGTAAAAATCTTTTCATTTTTCCGGTTTTTTAAAATATCCTAAGTTAACAAGTAAGCTATTCATTGACCATAACACAGAACATTTCATTAAAGGGAATTTGACAATTCGCGAGTTAAATTTCTGCCCTTCCCCGTTTATCCTATTTTGATGGATCTGGGAAAAGGCAGAAATTACAGGTCTTCATACGTTAAAATTGCAGTTAAGCCCTGTTAAAGGAACTTAAAGCAACACCCTACTTTGCTTCGGTGTAAACCCTCACATAATCAACAAGCATGCTTTGTGGGAAAGGGGTTTGGTTGGTTGGGAAGCCCAAATAGTTGCCGCCAACGGCCACATTAAGGATGATGTAGAAAGGATGGTCGAAAACCCAGGTGCCTGTTAGGTTTTCTGGTGTAATCCTTTGATAGAGTGTATTATCCACAAAGAAATCCAGATAATCCTTTCCCCATTCAACGGCAAACAAATGAAATTCGTTATCAAACCTAACGTTCTCGTATGCGAAACTTTTTGTAATACTGGCTGACCCCGAATAACCAGGGCCATGCACCGTACCACTGATAATGTTTGGTTTTTGTCCACGAAGCTCCATTAAGTCAATTTCGCCACATTGAGGCCAACCTACAGAATCGGAATTGGCTCCAAGAAGCCAAAAAGCGGGCCAAATACCTGGTCCATAAGGGGTTTTAATGCGTGCTTCAAACCGTCCATAAGCTTGTTCGAATAAGCCTTTGGTTTTGATACGGGCAGAGGTGAACCCCGAACCGGCGTAAAGCTCACGCTTTGCGGTTATTGCCAAAAAACCATTGCTATCAATAACCGCGTTTTCGGCACGGCTGGTATAGTATTCCAATTCCGCATTCCCCCAACCATCGTTGTTTGGCCCCACGCCTATGTCAAATGACCATTTTGTGGTATCGAGAGAGCCGCTTGCAACGGTATCGAATTCATCGCTCCAAGCTAATTGCCAGTTGCGCTTGTCAAGTGTTTGTACATTATCGGTTTCACACCCAAACAGGGCAAAAAGCAAGAACGAATATATGGCTGCAGAAACCATTATTTTGCTAAATCTTTTCATGTCGTTTATCTTTAATGATTGATTTTAAGTGTATTAAAATTTATTTGCGGAAAAGGATATTGTCTAAGTAAATATCCCCGTTCCCATCAAATTTTAACTGTATTACATCTGATAAATTCACGGGCGAGAAGGATGAGAGTGGAATATCCAAACTGTTCCACCCTGTTGTGGGAACCGTTAATATGTAAGGTTTTTCGACAGGTCCAGTGCTAATGAGGTAAACTTTTAGCAAGGTTGAATTGGCTGACCAAAAATCGAGGTGCAAAAATGCCATGCCAGAAACATTTTGGCTGCTCCCTAACTGTATCCCCTGATAATTTAAGCCTTTGTATTTCAGGGTATTGTTACCAGCTATTGAAACTTGCGTTGTTACCGTGGCTTGCCCCCAATTAGGGTTTAAATCTGTTCCGGCAATGTTGGTGTACGAATTGCTGAATACCGAAAGGACGTTTGTTCCGATGTACGATGGCATTGGGGCAGCCGTGGTTGGTTCAGTGGGTACGGCCCCATTGGTGTAAAAATACACATTGTCAACAAACACCATGGGCAAATCGCCCGAAAGCACCATTTGGCCCAAATGGGATTTGGTTGTCAAGCCCGTGAAGCTTGACATTGGGATGTTGAGGCTAATCCATTTTTCGTTTGCCAAAGTGGGTGTTGAAATGGTAACCTCCGAACTAACATCGTCATCGCCACCATAAATGCCATTGGCCCCAAAATCAACCAACATAACTTTGAATTTTTTACCGGCGGTAACATCCGGTGCCCAGATATCCATGCGGAAATTTGTCATGGAACTGGCATCAATGGGTTGTGAGGTAAACTCAATCCCAACAAAGTTTAAGTTGCGGTAACGTATGGCATCGTCGCCGTTTATTTTTATAAACTGATTTTCGGCTGTTGAGTATAGCCAGTGCGTATTCCAGGTATCGACAGTAACATTTTCGTAAGCGTTGCTGTACAACGAAATTACATTATTGGCAGGGTTGGTAGGGGTTGGCGCCGGTTCGGCAGGCATTATCGGTTGGCCAATAGAGTTAATTGTTAACGATCCTTTGGCATCAATATCGCCCATTTTGGCCGTAATTACCACCGAGCCGCTATCCAGTACCATAACATGACCTGTATTGCTTACTGTGGCCACCGAAGGGTCGGATGAAGAAAATGTAAAATACGAAGTGGTTAAACCAACTTTTTGGTCAATACCGGTTGGGAGGTTAAAGGCAGCATATAAATCTGCTATTTGATATTCTTCACCATTTTCGGCACCGCCTTTTACGAGATCCTGTCCATTTGCAATACCTGCTGTTTTGTGCGCTATTGTCCCGATATTTTCGAACTGCACTTCATCAATCCAGAAAGTATATCCTCTTCCATTTTGATGTACCGCCGAATAGAACAGCATCCCTCTTTCCTGTGTTAGTACCGATGGGTCGGGAATGGGGATGTAGTATTTCATCCAATTGGAGTTCAGAGTTACATTGGTGAGGGTAACTTTATATTTCGATTCGCCCATATCGTTGCCAAAACCAATTTCGTTGAGTACTGCAGGTTGCGATGCTTTAGCCCAAAAAGTGAGCACATTGTATGACGAAAGGTCGCGGCCCGGATTTGTGCCAAAAACACCGCCAACATACGATCCGTTGGGGTCGCTTGTATCGGGCACTGCAAATTTCATTGATGATGTTCCTTTGTATTTCACACTGTAATCAACATCGAACGCAGTAACTTTGGAGGTTCCATAAGCTGCATAATACAAGCCTGTGCTAAACCCATCAATAAAAACCTCTGGCGTGGTAGGATAGGTTGCCAGTTCAAGTCCATCGAGTTTCCTTTCGCAGCTAACCGAAATAAGTATCATCGCGATTAGCGCGGTTATTGAATAATATGATTTCCTGTTTTTCATTTTTGTCAAAATTTTAAGGTTTATTTGCCAATGCTAAAGCTAAGATACGTTCTTATTTCCCATTCGCTTCCATTTCCATATCCAACGGCGGTTGGATCGGGAACCCAGTTGCCAGAGTCGTCCAATTTTTGCGTCGGGTTGTATCGCGGCGAATATTGGTCTAACGAGCGCCAGGTGTACCTTAATCCCATGCGTGTTTCGGGAAGGATAAACCATTTGCGCATTACTACGGAGTATGATAAATCAGCCGTAAGCTGCAGCGGATAGGTTAAGTTAAAGTCGCGGTGATAATCGTAAGGACCCCAATCATTTACTTTAACCATTGAAATCAGTTTCACTTTTTGGTATATCAATCTTAAATCGCCACCAAAACGCTCGATTATTCTTTCATCGCTTCCATTTGATTGCGCATTACCACCAAAAGCATTAACAATAAATCCAAAGTCGGGAGTTATTTTTGATACAATTCGTGTGTTTATTTCCCATAAATCATGAGCGGAAGGCGCACCGGGGAAAGCAAAAATGGTACGGCCATTTGCAAGTATCCCAATAGCTGCATCCTGAGTTGTAGGTTGGTGGCGGTAAACAAAATCTACGCTCATTGCAAACGGGGCATCTTCCATCTCGTCGTTGTCCCATGCCCACATCCAAGTGGCAGGTGTGGGGTCGTAGGCAATTAAAAGCTCGCCTGCAGTGGTTTCCCTGTTCGATCTTACGGCAAATGGGTCTTGGAGTACGTTTCGTGGCTTGGCCGGTGCAGGTACATCTTTAGCAACTGGACCAACAATAGGTTTCTGCCACAGGAAATTAGGTGCTATCTGAAAATCGCCAACCGTGAATATAAGACCGGTCAAGAAATTGTATTGGTTTCCGCTTCCACAATCTTTGAGGTGCCAACCGGTATAGGTTTTGGTATAGTCGGCGCCACCATTGGCTACCAAGCCCATAACGGCTCCTTGTGAATACCATTTCACCGGACCGGCAGACAAGGTTATTTTGGCTTTACCTCCCCAATTGTCTTTTGAGGTTATTTTGTCCTGATACACTATATAATTTCCTTCGCTGCCGTCAACAATTTGAAAAACCTCGTCATTGCGTGGCTGTCCAGACCAAAGGCCGCCAATATCGATACCAAAATTCCCCAAATTTGTTTTAAGGTCGAGGGAAGCCCTCCTATTTTGCAAGGTGGGGATAGCGAAAGAACTTTGTGCCCCAACATTCTGATCCAAATCTTCGTGGTACATCCCTGTTAAGGTAAATACGCCAGCAGTGCGGCTATATTTTAGTAAAATGGCCGGGTTGGCACCCCACCAAAGTTCGGGGCCAAAAGCTACTTTTAACCCTTCCAACGATTTTTTGCCTGCAAACTCAAAACCAAAGGGGGCGGTTCCATTATAAATATCAATGTTTGGCCCATAGTTGGCTTCGGGGTATAACCCGAAAAAATCGCCTTCATCGCCCCAATGGTAATGCCCGGTGCGATAAAAAGCCTTGAGGTCGAACCACTTGTCGTTCCAGGTAATATCGGCCCTATATATCTGCACCCGATCAATTGAACTTAAAGAAAAAGAACCGGTACCCTGATTGGTTTGTATTTCCTGCGAGCGGCCACGGTTTTCATAAAATATTTCATCAATGGGGTTTTCGGCAACGTTGCCAAGAATATTAAAAGACACATTTGCCGTAACATTATCAGTAGGTTTCGCTTCAACACCAAAATAAAAAGACTCCATGTGGCCAAAACCAAGATAACTCGGATAAGTCGGGGTTAAAGCATCCTGAGGTTTTTCATCAGGTGTGGAAATCATATTCCCCCCAGTACTAAACGTGGACAAATCGGCCCTTAAGCTACTGATGCGGATTTTTTTAGACGGTTCGCCATCTAAAGCGGCTTTATCGCCCCTTGCTTTTAACACTTCGTTTAAAACCTGTATGTTGGCAAAGTATTTTCCCATCGAATCAGCGGTGAGGTTGCCTGAATATGGGTTTATTTTATGGGCTTGCTGCAACACATAATAAGCTGCGCGTGGATATAATTGATAATGGCCCCTTGCATCGGTTTCACCTTTGGCACATATACCGTACCACTCCTCGTTCATGTTGTTTTCGTCGGCAACATAATCGTTGAGGTACCCGCCATTGGCCCAGGAGGCATGAGTATCGTGTACATCGAGGTTTTCGGTTTGTTTGTATTTCCACCAGCCATCGCTGAACATGAAGGTGAAACCACCTATACAATTTCCCGATTTGCCTACACCAGCAGCATTTTGATAAATTTCGAGCCAATTGTTGGTGAGGTAGTAGGCCTGCGATTGCTGATCTTCTCCCCTGCCAACCGTATTGTAGGCATCGGAGCCAAACTCGGTAAACATGATTGGTTTGTTAAAATCTGTTTTTACTTTTTGGAACGCATCGCCAAACGAAACGCCACGGTACATATTAAGGCCGAGGATGTCAATATCCTTACATTCTTGGGCAATAATGTCGAGGAAGAGCAAATCGCCATTGCATATTGCTACAGGATGGGTATTGTCGATAGCTTTTATGGCAAGGGCCGCTTCGTTGAAAAGTTTGTACATTGCCTTCGCGCCAGCGGTCGATTTCCTTTTATCCATTGGAATATCCTCGGTTTCGGCACCGCGCCAAAATAGCCCGTAATTGTTTTCGTTACCTAATAAAAACAGGAGCAAACCCGGGGTGCTTTTGTATTCCTTAACAATGTCGGTTACTTCTTTCAGTAGCAATTCGCGAACGCGAGGGTCGTCGTATTCGGTATTTGCCACCCAGTTGCTGCCCAAGGTTAAGCCATATCTACCGAATGAATGGTTTATCATGGTGTAAATACCATATTTTTCGTAGATATACTTGATCCATTTTGGTTGTATGCCGGTATAAACACGTATGGCATTTACGCCCATATTTTTCAGCATGGGCATTTCGGTATCGAGGGCAGCTTTAATAAAATCGTCGGATTGTTTCCACAGGCTATAGGTGTAGTTGGTGCCAACTGGGAAATAATCCCAATTCATACCATTAATCATCAGGTCTTTACCGTTGACCGATAGCTTAAACCCATCGTCGCTGCCAACAACCGATACTTTGCCTTCCTGGGCAAAAGCAAAAGTTGCTGTTAACAAGAAAAGGACAAATGTTACTAAAGTTTTTTTCATAATATCATTCTTTAAAAGTGGTTAATTGATACTGCTTTACGGTTTGGTTTGGTTAATTTGATTGTATAAATGCACCTGTTACAGGTTTATTGCCTGTTACTTAGAGTATGTTTTTTGAGTTAGATTAATCCTCAATGTACGAATTTCGATTTACGATTTATTTTCAGCGAGTTATATTCGTCAATCGTAATTCATACATAGTAAATCGAAATAAAACTCTACTTTAAGGACAGACTCTACTTAGTATTTGATGTTTTCATTTATATCCCAAAGGCCCCAATATGCGCCCACATCGCCTTCGGCACCTACTTTCCACGATTCGTCGAACGAGGTGAAATAAAAAACCTCAATATCTTCTTCTTTTGACCAATGCTGGGTGTTGAGATAATATTTTAAGGCATTATCCTTTGATGGCAGTGCGCCCTGATGATCTTCTCCTTGGCTTGGCCATCCGGTTTCGGTAATGATGACACGTTTTTTGCCTCCACCGGCGCGTTGGGCTTGTTGGTACATTTGTTTCATATACATAAGCGAATAATCCACATGGCAGAACTCCCAAAAAGGATAACAGTTTGCCAGTATCACATCGCAAGCTTCGGTTATTTCGGGCCGGGCACTGAACTCGTAATAGGCATCAACATATCCAACAGGTATTTCGGGTATAGCTTGTTTTACCCTGTTGATGTAGCCCAAAAGTTCGTTTTCGCTTAAATCCTTACGGTACAAAACCTCGTTGCCAACGGCGGCAATATCGACATAACCTTCTTTTGCCAGTTGAATCAAGGCTTCTATTTCCTGTTCGTTTTTTTCGGATTCTTTGCCTAACCAGGCACCAACCAAGGTTTTAATGCCATATTCCTTGGCAATTTTGGGTATCAGTTCGTTGCCTTCGATACACGAAAACGAGCGGATCCATTTGGTGTAGGGCTTTATTACTTCCATCCTCCGCCTGATTTGGCTTTCGGACAGGATATCGCCGGGTTTTTGACCTTCCTCATAAGGGCTAAAGCAAAGCCCGTGCATTCCTTTTTCCAGGACATTGGTGAACATTTCCTGCAATTCTTCGGTGGGCTTTCCGGCAAAATTAACCCCTCCTGCCAAAGCCAAAATTTTTCCTTTGCGTAATGACATATATATTGTTTTTATGTTTTTGTTAAAGTTTGGTTTGTTTTTGTTAGAGTTCGCCCCTGCGCTCGACCAATGTGTTGCGGATTTCCCTGGACCTTTTTTCGGTTATATCGTAATTCCACATTACCCAAATGGCTATTATACCCGCCAACGAAGGAACAATAATATCGGCTAAGCGGAGCATGGTGATGGTGTGGGCCGATTGAACCTGAATATTGCCATCGAAACCAATGGAACTCAAAATCACACCACTGAGGAACATTGCAAGCGACATCCCGAGTTTTACCATCCACCAGTAAACCGCCCCGAATAAGGCTTCTTTACGCGGCATACCGTTTTTAAGCTCGTCGTAATCGCAAACGTCAGCAGTCATTGACATCATTAAAGTGAACAGTCCGCCTATCCCAAACGACATTAAAGGCAAGGGGAGGAACATAAGCCAAGGATTTCCGGGCGAAAATCCCCACCATTTGAGCGCATATCCTACAATAGAAATAAGGGTTGAAACGATAAAGGCATTTTTCTTCCCAATTTTGGTTGACATAAAGGTGATAATTGGGATTACCAATACTGCTGTCAACAATGCGCTTACAGTACCAAACCAAGCTGGCCATTGGCCTGCAGCCATTTGGTTGCCATTGAACAAATAGAAAATTACGATGTAGAAGGAAAAAGAAGCAACTATTTGATACCCATTGAACACCAGGAAAGTAGCACCGCAAAGACGGAGGAAAGGTTTGTTGTTTATGGTTTGCTTTACATCCCTAAAGAAATCTTTTACATTGGAAACAATATCTTTGAATGACAATTTTGATTGCCCTGTAAGGTGGGCCTGATCGATTTCCTTACAAAAAAATGCAGGTAAAACTCCCATCACAAGGCAAATAGCTCCTACCCAGATTGATAGATTCCTCACCCCAGTAGGTGCATCAGGAAACAATTCGGGACGTGAAATCAAAAACCAGAACCATGGGGCTATCATCCAGGCTACTTGTCCCATAATCTGGGATATCGCCATTAGCCGCGTACGTTCGTTATAATCAGGTGTCATTTCGTACCCTAATCCAATAAGAGGTGCTGCAAAAACCGTGTAACCCAGATAGAATACTACCGACATTAACAGAAAGTACATGAAATTAAATGTTTCATAATTGTTTCCCGGCACAGGTACTTTTAACTGCCACATCAACATAAATGAAATACCAACTACAATAGCCCCGCCAAAAATATATGGTCTGCGGCGCCCCCACCTCGAACGGGTGTTGTCGGAAATGTAACCCATGATAGGGTCGAGGATTGCGTCCAAAAAACGTGGGATGGCGGCTAAGATACCCGCTTTGTAGGGGCTCATCCCAAATCCGACTACCAAGAAAAACATGAAGACGCCTAAAGCGGCAGGCAATAACTGATTTGTAAGGTTTCCTGCACCAAAAGCAAATTTTTGCCCTAATGGCACAACGTCCTTCGGTGCTGTTTTGTGTTTTTCCATAGATTTGGTTTTTTAATGTTAGTGTTATTGGTTAATGGTTATTTGTTATTTGTTTGTGCTTTCATGATTTTGGTTGACAAAAAAGACTAAACTTCTAATTCAACTGTTTGTAACTCAATTTTATTTTTTAGTTGACTGTATTTAACTTTGTATGGTCAGGTGAAACGGAGGGAAGCTCTGCCGGGG
>CAJAXK010000218.1 GCA_903946925.1 uncultured Bacteroidales bacterium
AGGTTTTAGGGACTGGCCTTATAGAAATTTTACGCAGATGTAGCCGAAGGTAAACCGCGCGGGCTTATGCGTAGCAAAACACAGCTTCACCTGCTCCCAAGATGTTGTACCCAAATTATCAAGCCTTGTTTTGCGGGTGTTTACCAAGGCGTACAGATGTGTAAAATTTCAATAAAGCCTTGACTTTTTGGTACTTTTGTGTCAAGACAAAAGGACAAGAAAATTATCTTCAAGGCACATATTTATAAAAATAGCAACTCAAAATAAGAATTAGCCTTACCTTCGCTTTTCGGGTTCATCAACAAATTTTATGCGCACCACTTTATTTGTAAATGTTTTGCTTCCATTGCCGGTTGCGGGTTATTTTACCTACCGCGTACCGTTCGACCTTAACGAATCGGTTGAGACCGGCAAGCGCGTTGTGGTGCAGTTTGGCAAGAAAAAAGTTTATACCGCATTAATCCATAGCATAACGGAAAATGCGCCTCTGGTAGAAACCAAATACATTTTAGGCGTACTCGACCTTCATCCTATTGCCAATCAGTTCCAGTTTATGCTTTGGGAATGGATTGCCTCATACTATTGTTGCACAGTGGGCGAAGTGATGAATGCAGCACTGCCCGCCGCCTTGAAACTGGCAAGCGAATCGAAAATCCGCATTGTGCCCGGTCTTGAAATCAGCACTAAAATATTGTCGGAAAAAGAGTACAACCTGCTCCGCGCGCTTAAAGAAAATGGAGCTTTGTCCATTACCGACGCTTCGCGGTTTGCAGATTTGGTGAAGATTATCCCGCTCATCCACAACCTGATAGAAAAAGGATACATAGTTACTGAAGAAGAAATTCATGAGCGGTTTACACCTAAAACGCTTTCGTTTATTAAACTTACCGATGCATATAACAATGATGAGCAGCTTCAGCAATTGTACGATAAATTAGAAAGAAAAGCCCCAAAGCAACTTGATTTGTTGATCGAATATATACAGCTTTCAAAAGTGATGTCGAACAATCCTGTGGAAGTTTCGCGAAAGGAATTGTTTGCCAGGATTGATGATGCCGCTACCAAATTCAAAGCTTTGGAGAGGAAAGGCGTTTTTGAGGAATACGACAAGGAAATCAGCCGATTAAACTATCGCAAAGCCACGCACAGTGCCAATAGTATTGAGTTAACACCTGAACAGCAACGCGCATTTACTGAAATTACAGCTTCCTTTACCAATAAAAATGTAACACTGCTCCATGGCGTAACATCCAGTGGCAAAACTGAAATTTACATTAAACTCATCAGGCAAATGCTTGATGAAGGAAAACAGGTTTTGTACCTCTTGCCCGAAATTGCACTTACTACCCAAATTATCAACCGCTTGCAAAAATATTTTGGCAACGATGTGGGCGTTTACCATTCGCGTTACAATGAAAATGAGAGGGTGGAAATATGGCAGCATGTAGCGGGTACAGGTTCACAAACTTTTAAAATATTATTGGGTGCCAGATCGGCTATGTTCCTGCCTTTCAACAACCTGGGGCTTATAATTATTGACGAGGAACACGATGCCTCGTACAAACAGTACGATCCCGCGCCACGTTACAATGCACGCGATGCAGCGGTTTTTCTGGCTTCTATGCATAATGCAAAAGTGCTTTTGGGTTCGGCAACTCCAGCCGTTGAAAGTTTTTACAATGCAGGATTGGGGAAATATGGCTACACTTCCCTTTCCGAACGTTTTGGCGGATTGTTGCTCCCGCAGGTAAAATTAGTGAACCTCAAAGAGGAACACAGCAAGAAAACCATGCAGTCCATTTTTTCGTCGGCCTTGATCCGCGAAGTTGAAGCAGCATTGGCCACCAACGAACAGGTTATACTTTTCCAGAACCGCCGTGGATTTTCGTTGCATATTGATTGCGACAACTGCAACTGGATTCCTCATTGTGTTCAGTGCGATGTTTCCTTGGTTTACCATAAAAAACAAAACCAATTGCGCTGCCATTATTGCGGTTACACAACCCGAATCCCCGACAAATGCCCTGATTGCGGACATACACATTTGGTAATGAAAGGATTTGGCACCGAAAAGATTGAGGAAGAACTTTCGTTGATATTTCCAAAAGCACGGATTGCCCGCATGGATTTGGATACCACCCGGTCGCGCTTTGCACACCAAAAGCTTATTGCCGCTTTCGAGGAACGGAAAGTGGATATATTGGTTGGGACACAAATGGTTACAAAGGGATTGGATTTTGATAACGTAAGCCTTGTCGGGATTTTAAATGCCGACAGCCTGCTTTCGTATCCCGATTTCAGGGCGTTTGAGCGCGGTTTTCAGTTGATGGCTCAGGTGGCGGGGCGGGCAGGACGAAAAAACAAGCAAGGCAAAGTGATGATTCAGGCTTTTAACCCTTCGCACCCTATACTTGGCATGGTTTTGCATCATAATTATGAAGCAATGTATCAAAGCCAAATGATTGAAAGGGAGAAGTTTAACTATCCACCATTTTGCCGTATTGTGCAACTTTCGCTGAGGCATGTGAGTGCCGATTTAATCAATAAAGCAGCCGACGAACTTGCAAAAACCTTGCGTGGCCTGTTTGGCAAAAGGGTTCTTGGTCCCGAATACCCGAATGTTTCTCGCATCAGGAACCAATACCTGAAAAATATTTTGTTGAAATTCGAAAAAGGAATCCCTTTGCCAAAAGCCAAGGACGAAATCAAAAAAGCGATCATGAAATTAAACGCACATCCTGATTATAAATCAGTTAGGGTGGTTATTGATGTGGATCCTATGTAATGGCTGAACTCTTTTGCAAAAGTTTTTTTAACTATACACACTAAAAAAATGAGACTGATTTGTAGTTCTTACAGAGCTATAAATAACAAGATTTATCGTCCAAATATATCTTTTAAATCCTGGTGTACAAGGAGAAAATCAGGGAATAGCTGAAGGTATTGATAGCAAAAGCTTGATGCTATCAATACCTTAGTTCAGGATTGGGTTTTGTAATTATGATTTACTAACAGAGTCAGGATTTGCTGAATAAACCTTCCGCCCTGCATAAGCCGCCGCCAATGCCAACAAAATAAATGTGCCGTTGCCGATGGGCCCGCTTGATGGCCCATTGGTTCCGCCAACAAAGCCATTGGTGCCACCATTGTTTCCGGTAGCCGGTGGTGCCGGTGGTGGCGCTTGTGCCATTAGGGTGAAACTGCCAATTGTTAAAAATGTGAGGAGGATTAGTATTCTTTTCATGGTTTTTCGTTTATGTATTGAAGGTTTTTAAGATGGATTCAGCATTTTATTGATTGCAGCCCATCCAGGATTTTGTTTGTTCCAAAAAGGCATTAGATTTTTATCGTTGAACCAAAACCCCTTTTGTGGTGAGCAAGGTGCCGTTTATTGTTACCCGTGCCACAACCGCACCTGATTTGATGGATGTTAAATCAATGCTCGAAAGTCCACCCAAAGCAAAGGTTTTTTTCATAATAACCTGCCCTGTCATGTTGTAAATGTTTAGTTGCGCTTCTTTGCCAGAATATCCGGGTGCATTAACATAAAGCATATTATCGGATATCCACATGCGGTTAAGCTCAGCTTCTGGTTCGTTTATTCCAATTGCCCCGCCAAATATTACCTTGAACCGTTTGGAATCATTGCCTACGGTATGGCTGAAGGTGTATGTGTTTTGCAGGCGGAGGTCAATGGTTTGGCTGGTTTTTAAATCCTGGAGGTGTATGCTTACGTTGGGATCGAATTTTTGGATGTTGCCGAACGTGAAACTCACGCTTGCCGTTGATTTTTGTTCAAAACCCAAAGGCACGGTATAGGCTGTCGGCAAGTAAGGCAGGCTGTTTATTGCCAGCATTTGGTTGTCGGCGGCTATTGTATAAAGCTGAGGCGCACCATCGCTCCCGGTCAGTTTCCATGCATCATAATCAGGGTCAGCATTGGCAGTGGCCACATCGGTAAAGCGGATTACGGTTTCGTCCGTCATTTGGTTCGAAACGGCTGTTATCCTGAGCAGATCCGTTATGCTTGCATCCGATTTGTAGAAATTATGCCCACCATGCACCCTTACATTATCGTTCATGGTAAAAGTTGGCGATGCGGTTGCCCTCACAAAAAATGCTTGCCCGGCAGGTATTATGTTGGAACCTCCGTTAGTAGCTGCACCTTCAACATAAGCCGCATAGTTGTTGCTTCCGGCAGGCCAGATATACACCGAATTGGCTATCCCGGTTTTCACCCAGCCCGATGAAGCATCCCAGTCTATAGCACTTGGGTAAGGGTTGGGGACAAGGTTGTTACCTACTCCGGCAAAAGTAACCAATGGGCTGAATGTGCCAGCATTCATCGGGCCTGCAAACTGATAGGTATGCGAAGCCTCTGGCGTATAAATCATGTAGCCCTTGGTTTCGTCCATTGCATTCACAGTCGAAATATCCAGGCCATGCCATGCATCGCCGGCCACATCAAAGTCGTACAGATAGGCGTACAAAAACAGGTTCTGGGTCGAATTGGTGGCCGGGGTAAGCGGTACCGAAACCAGGTGGAAGGTGGTGGTTGACAGGTTGGTATTGCCCGTTATGTAACGGTTTATGGTTGCCTCCACATCGGCGGTGCCGTTTATCAGCGAGCCTGTGCCCTCGGAGGTAGATTGGATTACCAAACCATTGGTTCCATTCGAATTGGTAAGTGTGCCGCTCACCGTAAGATAACTTTTGGGAGTTATAGTCAGCGAACTTGTGGGACTAATGGTAAGGTTGCCCATGGTGGCCAGGTTGGCAGAGCTTTCGCTGGTCAGGGTAAAATCACCACCGGCGACCACCCAATAGGAGCTGCCCGTGCTCACGATATATGCAGCGGAATTATAAATGCCCTGCGCATGTAGTGCCATGGCTATTCCGATGCCCATTAGTATAAATAGTGCTTTTCTCATCTGTTCATTTTTTTATACTACCTAAATTAGAATTTCCGTATTGGACGAATGTATCCGTTAGAGGCTTTAAAAGTAGTACTCGTCTGTGCTCCTGAACCAATGCTATTAAAGTCCTGTGTCCAAACGGTACTCAAGCTTGTCTCAGAGGAAGTCCAATAGGATGAACCATTAGTTACGGTAAAACCCCCAATTGCAGCTCTGTTTAAATATAATTTGTTTAACTCATCTTTTGAAGGCAAATACCAGTCAGTATAGCCACCCATTGCATAATAAGTTGACATATAAGCTGCGTAATTACCCACCCCACCATTTCCAGTAATAATAGCCGTAGTATTTGCAAAACCTGTACCCAATGCGGTAGCTGTTGCGCCTGTGTTATTATTTTGGTAAGTTTGATTAGGATTATTCCATGAAATAGAATTACCAGCGTTTCCATCAGCATTAGCTGCTATAAGGCCATGTGCCACATTGGGATCGTACCCTGGGTCGCCACTTTGAAGCAGGTAAGCAAGTTTGCCCCCTCCATATACATCTCCAATATTGATTGTAGGTGGTCCAATATTGATCCATCCGGCACTGGTTCCTGCATATACATGCAATTCGCCTGACAGGCCGCAGGAGGTACACCAAATTTGCAAACCTGCCACAGGGCTTACAATTGCATCTTGCTCTGTTTTCGACATGCGGGGAGGCAGAAAACCCTGGGTGGTAGAGCTTACTTCTACTTTAGCTGAAGCATTGGGGCTGGCGGTCCCTACGCCCACATTACCGTTAAGCAATGTGTTGCCTGTTCCGCTGGGGGTAAGCGTAACGTTTTGGTTGCTGCCGCCTGCTGCAAAGGTTAAAGCCGAAGTACCGGTTATAGAGCCGGTGGTAGTCCCTGTACCGCCATTGGCAACTGCCAGAGTGCCGGCAAGGGTAACGGTTCCGCTTGTAGTAACCGGGCCGCCGCTGCTGGTTAAACCGGTACTGCCTCCCGAAACATCAATGCTGGTAACTGTTCCGCTACTACCGCTGCTGCCGCCAATTAGAGCCCAGGTTGAACCAGAACCTGTATAATAATAGAATCCTGACGTTCCATCTGTTTGGAATACCAACAACCCGGTGGCTGGTGTGGAAATGTTTCCTCGTTCGGTGGCGGTCATACGCGGAACCAGCATACCTTTGGTAGTTGATTTTACATCGAGCATGGCACTGCCATTGGGTTGCGTGTTATCGCCATTGATGCCCACGCTCTGGGCAAAGCTTGTACTATAAAGGCTTAAAATTGCAGCCGTTAATAGTAAGAGAGTCCTTTTTTTCATAAAAACTGGATTTTGGGTTGGTTAATTTAGTTTGGGTTAAGTGTATATTAATTAAGTGAAAAAAGCAATTTCCGAAAACCGTGCTGTTTGAAAGGAAATTATCCAAAAGGACTATATACAGACAATAAGTTTTGATGCAGAAGGTGTTAGGGTAAAAATTGAACCACAGCTAAACCATAGTAAAAGTAGAAGACAAGATTCCATTTGCACCAATTTAGTTCACAAGTGCAAGGGATAATTTTATAAGTGCAAGTAAACCTATACTTGAGGCCATCCCCGAAAGGTGTTTCGGTATCCTGAAAGGACTAAATTTCAATAACCACTGACTTTGCAGTGTACTGAGACGAACGGTGAAATGGGAGGGGGAAAATTGCAAACCGATTCCAACCCTGAAAAAATTGAATATTTAGTGCGTTTAATATCATCCCTTTAAGGGCAGTTTTACTGAAGAATGGCTTTAGGGGAGCAGACTTAAGCTTTAAAATTTCAACTGTTCGAAAACAGCTTTTGCTTTACGCTGCGAAACAGGAAGGCAGGTAATGCCATCGGCAAGCACCAATTGGGGGGAAGGCCCGTTTTTTACCTTAATCACATGTTTTATGTTTACGATAAAGGAATGGTGGATACGGAAAAATGTATCAGTCGGCAGTCGGTTTTCAAAATACCCTAGGTTTTTCGAGGCCATCATTGTACTTTTGTTCAGCAAAGTAAATACCGAGTATGACCCTTCGGATTCGATATACATAATATCATCAAGTTTTATAATATTTTCGGTACCAACCCCAATGCTCAACTGGTTTTTCTTTTCGTTGGTTTTGCGGATGGCTTTTTCGACGGCTTCCGAAAAATCGGCATCGCTGAATGGTTTCAGTAAATAAAAAACAGCGCCTTTGTTCAATGCTTCCACAGCGTATTGCGAATATGCCGTGGCAAAAATAACCTCAAAATCGGGATGCTCCATTTGTTGGATCACATCCAGCCCAAAGCCACCTTTTAGCCGGTTGTCGAGAAATACAATATCCACAACGTTATGGTTAAGGTAGGTTACCGCCTCCTGCTTATTGTCGATAATACATTTTACCGTAATTTCGGGAAACAAACGTTTCAACTTGTCGGCCAACAATGCCTGGCCCGTAAGTTCGTCTTCAACTATAACACATTTTATCATAAGGCATGGATTATAAACAAAACCACGGTTCCAGTATTGGTGTCAGGATTCAAATCGCGGATATGCATCCCAACCTGGATGTTGTATTTTGCTCGGAGCAGGTTTATTTTGCGCTTTATCAGTTCAATTCCCATTGCATTGTGGGCTATGCTGTCGTTTATTTCTTTTGCTAATGTGCGCCCAATACCATTGTCGCGGATTTCGATGTAAATATCAGCCTCCTTGTGGGAAAAATCAATGTTTAGCTCGCAAGGATAACTTGCATGGGAAATGCCGTGCAAAATCGCATTTTCGGTAATGGGCTGAAGCAGCATGGTAGGTATTTGAAATTTCAATAAATCGTCGTGGCAATTTATTTTGTAGCTAAACAAACCATCGAACCTTAACTGCTGAATATCGAGGTAACTATGTAGGTTTTTGATTTCATCGCCAACAGGGATGAAGTTTTTGTCGCTTTGTTCAAGCACAGATCTCAAGAGTTTTGAAAAAGAAATGGCGAAATCCTCAGCTTTTTTCAGCTTTTGGGAACTGATAAGCTGCACAAGCAAATTCATCGAATTGAAAATAAAATGAGGGTTCATTTGCGCTTGAATTGATTTCAACTGCAAATCGCTAATGGTATTCTGTACTTCTATTTCCTTTTCCAATGCTTGCTTTTGTTTTTTATACCTAAACCGTATGATGGAAAATACAACAAAAATGAGCAAAGCTATTACTGCAAGACGGAAATCTGTACGTTCGTAATAATAAGGTTTTATATAAAAATCGTAACCCACAAAGCTGGGTTTCGGGTCGTTAAAAGCATCAATTGACCTGATAACCAGTTGATATTTGCCTGGTTTAAGGTAGGAAAAAGTAACGCTTGTACCTTTTTGTGGCTTGCTCCACTTAATGTTTTTGCCGCCATGCACTAATTCATATTGATAATACATGTTAGCCTCCTCCGAGAGAACAACTTTATTAAAAACGAAAGTTAGGAACTGCGTTTGGCGGGGTATGAAATAAGGTTTGTCAACAATTTGGTTATCAATCATCACCTCGTTTATTTTTAACCTGTTTCCGTTTTTCTTGAAAGGCAATGCCGCATAATGCACAACACCTTGAACGGAAGGGAAATAAAAATCCAATTGGTTGCAAGTGGCATAATTGTTAAGGAATCCGCCGTTAAATTCAGGGTTTAAAACCCCCGATTGCAAACCCAACCGAAAGGGGATCAAATACGTGATTTCATCGTTCAAAAAGCGGTTCATTGCTTCCTCTGGCACCGCCTGCAACCCATTGTTCGAAGTCATTAAAATATTTCCATTCGCATCGTGTGCCAAGGTGAAAACATCTTTACCAAGCATGTAACCAGGCTTTTGGGTCAACGCAATAAGTTTTTTGCCATTGTAGCAAAACAAGCCGCCGCCATAGGTTCCTATCCATATTTTTCCGGCTGCATCCTCATAAAAGGAACGGACGTCGGCAGCGTTAACGCCCTTGGCTTTGCTGAAACGCAGGCATATATTGCCATCATTGCCCAACACAATTATGCCATCACTACCACCAAGCCAAAGCTGGGCTTTTTTGGTTTCGTAAATTGTGGTTACCCGCATGTTGATATTTGCGGGCAAATACCTTTTTAAATCAAAAATACTTGTGCCCCTAAGCAGTCCAGCATTTGACCCTATCCAATATATACCTTTGTTGTCGCGAAAAATAGAATGGATATTTAAACCGTTTTGGGGAATATGTGATAAAATACGTTTGGTTTTTAGCGGCAACAAGTAAATGCCATCGCCCCAGGTTCCGGCAAAAAGGGTGTCGCCAAAAACTGACAAAGTTGAAAATGATGCTTTAATACCCACTGCAACCAAAGGTTTGCCCGGCGATATTTGCACAATAGTTTTAGCACCGGTGGCAAAAAACACCGAATCTTTATAAGAAACCACCGAACTGAAGGAGCCAAAAAAGAGGGGCTTTTTTTCGTAAAGATTTTCGAACATTTTTTTTTGCAGTTTTAACAAGCCTTTGTTCCCAGTGCCTATAAACAAGCAACCACTATTTGTGTCGTAATAAATGGAGTTGAGCGAATTGGTTGGCAACACATCCTCTTCCGAATACCTGTGGGCGGCAGTTTCCGAAACCACAAATACACCCATATTTGAAATTATGATTGCTTTATGGTCAACAATTTCCAAATCCTTTAGTTGAAGGGTTTTACTCCCGTTTAGATTAATTTCGGCAATGCCCTTTTGATCGTATCGGTAAACCTTGTTGTGGCCCAACAAATAGGTTGTGTTAGTTTTGGTGTCGGTTTTTGATGCTATCACAACATCATGAACCAGAGGTGCTTTTGCATGGGTTGCCATCGAAAACAAATACGTTTGTTGAGCATCCGATATTATAAAACGTCCATTGCCTAAGTATTTTAAAAACGACGGATGAGCTAAACCTGTTCTCAAAATGATTTTAGGGTCTTTGGTGTTGAAACCAACAAACTGGATAATTCCATTTGAATCTATTGTTGCCCACTGGTTTTCGCTAATATCAGCAGCACCAAACTTGCCAATAATTTTAGGGTGCAATCCCAATAGGAACAATTCGCCCCCATCGTTAAACCCAAGCGGATGAGGATATTGGCTATTATAATACAGTTTTAAGTAATTAAGTTCGCTATAAACCGGTTCGTTGCTAAAAGGCAGCATTTCGTAGCCATTAAAAACCACAACCCCATTAGCCGTCGAAAAAAGCAGTTCGCCGCTAAACGGTTTTTTTATTATTGATTTGATTTCGCTTTGTGGCAGTTGGTTGTCGGGGCCATAAGCTGTAACGGTGAATGGGAAATCGGATAGGTTTGTCTCGGGATAAAACTGCCCGGCCAACTGTGCAAACGAAACCTGCCACAACATCAAAACCAGAATACCGACAATGAAGGCACTAAAAGAGCCTGATGAAACAGTAGGGAAATGTATATTCGGCATCGTTGTTTAAATATCCAAGTGCAAATTTTTTAATAGCGAAAATCCTCAAAATCTCCGATAGTTGGCGTAAAAGTAAATGTTTCCGAAAAAATATCAACAAAAACCCCGAAAGAAACTGTATAAATTGAAAAACTCCGACAGGGATTGGAGCCTTACCGGAGTTTCGCAGAGTTGATTCACGAGGCGGATTTATCGGTTGCCCCGTGAATGTATTCTGGATTATTCCTGGGTTTCCGTAGCCTTCACTGTGTAAACCTTGCGCCCTGCATAAGCAGCAGCAAGTGCCAACAAAATAAAAGTTCCGTTGCCGATGGGTGCGCCGCCACTTGTTCCGCCTGGTGCATGGTTAGTACTTGAGCCTTTGGCTCCTGCGCCCGATGGCGGTGCTGGCGGTCCTTGCGCCAGGCTAATTTGGGCAATAGCCATAAACGCGAGCAACAATAATGGGAGTATAAACGATTTGAATATCTTTTTCATAGTATGGTTTTTATTTATTGTTTGTTATATCGGATTTGTTTTTTCCATTTTTCCGGTGGTTTCCGGATTTAACTTCGACAGGGTTTTGAACCCTGTCAAAGTTGTTCCGGAAAGTTATTTAAAGTTGTTTCCTTTTTTTTCGGAAAGTTATTACCTGTTTATCGCCGAATAAACACCTTACTTGCATAAGCGTTATCAGCCGTTACTACTTTTACCAAATAATATCCTGTGCCGGTGTTCAGGCTGAATTGTGCAGGGTTATCGCTCAGTTTTTGCTGCATCATAATTTGTCCCAAGGTGTTATACACATACACATCGCCTTTCAGCGTACTTCCTGTTGTATTCGAAATGTAAACCGTATTTCCCGAAGTATAAACCGTAACAGGCTGTTCCTTTGCATTTTCAGCTATATCTAATGGGCCGAGTGTAAGCACAAACCGCTTAGATTCATCACCTGTGGCAGAAGTAAACGAATATTCCGGGTTTATGGTCAAATCCTGGATCATGTTTGTTTTAAGGTCGGTGAGCATAACGGATCCTTGTATGTTGGCGATTGATTTAGCTGTGATGCTAAAAGTAGTTCCTTCGTTTTTAACAAAGGATAAAGGCACATTTACGATTTCGCCAGGGGTAGGTAGTGTATTGGTTGACAAGCTTTCGCCGTTTGCCACCGAAAAAAACTGGGGTGCGTATCCGGCAAGGAAATGCGAATCGAAACTGGCATCAAAACCCTCGGTTGCTTCGCTATTAAAGTTGATAGTGCTTTCCTGCGCGGTTTGGCTGCCTGGGTCGGTGGCAAGCAAAACAATGCTTGGGTTATTTGACGATTTATACCATGCCGTTGCACTGTGAACCCTTGCCGCTACAGGTATGGTGAGCGAGTTTGTGGCGTTGTTAACTTCCACCATAAAACCATTGAGGGCTGGAATTATGCCGTTGGCGGCAATATCAGTATAAGTGGCTGTGGCATCGTTCCAAATTTTGGCTGTGGCCACTATGTTGGACATGGAGCCCCAATGCCCATCATTCCATTTTAAGGCCGAAGCAAAAGGGTTGCCCAACAAATGGAAGCCTTTATTAGTGCCCGAGCCATAGCTTAGGTTGTTTATTGAAACATCCAGTTGGTTGAGCGTTCCTGCAAATTGCTTGGTGGCGGCTGCGGCATATTCGACAAGGTAGCCTTTGCCGGGCACGAAATTGAGGGGGCTTGCATTTGCATCATTCCATGTTGGTGCGGTTGTGGTGTTTTTATAATTTACCCACGAGTTTGTGGGTTCCCACCAGGAGTAGAAATCGTAATTGGCTGCTGTTGCGTTGGTAAAAGCAGGATCAATGGCTTGTGCCGCAACAGGCGACGACAGGAAATGCCAGCCGTGTGCTGCCAAAGCCCCAGTGCCCCAGGCTGCAATACTCCTTTCGGCTGTTGCTGTGCCATTTACGGTTAAATTCTGGTTGCCAAGTAGCGAAGCCCCGCTTTGTATAACAATGTTTTTGCAGGTAACGGCAACAGTAATCGTTGGGTAATTGGTAACCGTGTTGGGTATTATAACATCATCGGTAGCGGTTGGCACAAGGTTGATATTCCAGTTGGAAGCGGTGTTCCAGTCCGAGCTTTCGGAGCCGTCCCAGGTGATGCCATGGTAAAGAAAGGGATAACCGTCGTTATAGGAGGGTGTAAGATACCATATTGGTGTCGTAAAATCCCAACCGGTAAAAGTGCTTTGGGTTTTCATGTCGGCTGTGATTTTGCCTGTGCCTCCTATATAACTGGTTGAAGTTCTTGATACTTCGGTATCCCAAAATGAATTGGTAATGGTTATTGCATTGTTGCTGTTAACATAATTGCTTTGTCCAAAAACACCACCCGGCGTACCATCACTTGCCGTTAAACCATTTGCAGCAAAGCAATTGGTCATTGTAAAGCCTATTGTACTACTTGGAGTACCCCCTCCTGTACCGATAGCACTAGATTCCACATCCACACCTCCTACTAAGCCCCCAACAACATTATACCCAGAAACAGTTCCTCGAGCAAAGCTGTTAAATATTGTTGTTCCAACATCATTTACTAAACCAACCAAACCTCCAAAATGAGTCATATAGGTTGGTCCAAACATATCAAGGCCAATAACATCAACATTAGCACTACACTTGTTAATGTTCGTATTTGAAGCAAAGCCAACAACACCTCCAGCAATCAAAATAGCACTAATACTCCCGGTAACACTACAATTTGATATTGTAGAAGCCCGAGCACCACCTACAATACCACCAACCATTAACATACCACTTATATTCACATTTGTAAGGTTAATATTGCTAATTGTTGCTGTATTTATGTTAGCAAAAAGCCCCCCTGGATTGGAGCCAAAGGGAATTGTTAATCCATCAATAGAATAATCATGACCATTGTAAGTTCCTGTAAATGCAGGGTCAATACCAATAGGATTATATGGGGTAGTTGGAGAAGCAGAAGCAGAAGCATCAATGTTGGTTGTCTGAGAAAATGAAGCACTCCATAATTCAGGGAATTGAGACAGTAGAGTCAAATGGTTATATGAAGATATCAAATACGGATTTTCAACTGTACCTGCTCCTCCACCAAAAGTTGGAAGTCGGAAATCAAAAGCTGGATAATTAGTGCCATTAATAGCCCAAATAATATCAAAGTCCCAATCAATAAATGTTGCCACGGTTTGCATTTCAAGTGTAGTTTTACCCGTACCTGCAGCACTGGCAGCCCTGTTAGATGTTTGGGTGTCCCAATAGCAGCTAATAACAGTTGCATCTATTAACGAACCAATCAACCCACCTAAACCTATACCACTAGCAGCACTTACAGCACCCGTGGAATAACAGTTCTGAATGGTAATTGGACCCGTTGCTCTACCTATTAAACCACCTACATTTTGTGCATTTGAACCATCAGTAACAGAACCTGTTGCATAACAATTTTTAATATAAAAACTACCACCAACTTCAACGCCCCCACATAACCCACCTCCCATAGTTGATCCAATTAACACATTAGCTGACGAATAGGATTGTTCAATGTTTTCATGAGCAGAACCTATAAGCCCTCCCACAGTACTAGTTCCACTTACAATACCCGAGCTACTGCATCTTTTCACATTTCCATTTTGTTGGTATCCAACAAGTATTCCAACAAAATTATGACCAGTAATATCTGCATTTATCAATGTAAGATTAGATATTCCCTGTGTTACCAAGCCAAAAAGCCCAACACCATCCTCTAATGGCCTATTGATAAACAAAGTTGAAATAGACTTTCCGTTTCCATTATAGTTTGCCTCAAATCGTGGGTCCGGATTCATTTTTCCAATGGGCTTAAAGCCTTTTCCACCATCCCATGAAGAGGTAGAAGTCGCATCAATATCGGCAGTTTGTATAAAATAATTATCTGATATCCACGCACCAGATGTTTGGCTCAGCCAATACAAATTGTCGAGCGTTGCAATTTGATACGGATTCTCTTTTGTGCCGTTGCCTGCTGATGGGGGAGTTGGCGTTTGCGCCTTTAGCATGGTTGTTGGCTGCAAAAACAAAGCAAGAAGCAGTGCTAATGCAAAAAAACCAAAATCGGCTTTTCGCAGATTGAATGAGAAAGTAAATTTGTTTTTCATAGAGCAGTTGTTGATTAATAAATGCCTTTTTTTTATTTAATCCTTACCTGCAAATAAATATATAAAAAAAGCATTTCACAACAAAAGCATGTCCGGTATCTGGCCAAAATGCTTGCCAGATACTGTTAATAATTGAAAAACAACAATTTGCGGAATTGATTTTGTAAAAAAAGGGATTGGTTGTAAAGATGATTAACTGTATAGGGGATGAAGGTTTTTGGCTAATTCTAATTTTGAGGTGCTATTTAACAAACATTTGCTACAAGATTTATTTTTTATTGTCCTTTG
>CAJAXK010000219.1 GCA_903946925.1 uncultured Bacteroidales bacterium
AACCAGAATATCTATATTGGGGTTATTTGCAGCCTGAACGGTCGGGGGATGGTTTGGATGTGACGGTGGTTGTATGGGTAAAATTTGTTTGCTAATGAGTGTCGGAAATTTGCGGATGCGGTTGGTTGTTTGATATGCGATGGAAAATGGAATGCATCTCAATAGTATGTGTTCATTAGTGGGGTTTTTAATGGTTGGTTGGGGTTCATCAAAGTTGGTGTTGAAAAGGGGTGTTTTTAAGGTGTTCGTTGCTGATTTCTTCTTCGGCTGTTTTTGTGAATAGGTTGTCTATGCAATTTAGCAGGTTGTAAGCATCAAAGTATATGAAATTGCTGGCATTGTCCACAATATCGGCGACCGGATCAAAATATGGCAAGTCTTTTTCGATTCCATCTTCATTTGTTTCTATGTCGCCGGTAATGAAATTCAAGTTGGTTTTGATTGGCGTTGTGGGGTTTGTCGAAAAAAACATTTCCACCAGGGCGATTTCTGGTGTTTGGCAGTATTTTATTGATAATAAACCGGGGTTGATTTTGTCGCCGTATAGTTTGATGAATTGTGGTAGGAGTTCGAGTTTTTCCATGGTTTGGGTTAATGTTGGTTTTTGTATTTATGGTTTTATGGTTTTAGTGATTTGGTGAATTGTATTAAATTGGTATAATTCCGGTTTTGGCGTTTTGCTGTTTTTCTTCTTACTTCAATTCCCCTGAAAGTATTTTGTTGATGCAGAGTTTGGTGTGGTGAGAAAATTTGCCAGTTAACATCCATTGGAGGTAGGAGGGGTCGTTGAGGGCTTTCTTTCCGATGTTTTTGCCGAAGGTGAAAACGATGTCGCCGTATTCGTTGCGGGCGAATTTGCGTTCGTAGTCGATGATGGTATTGCCTTGGTTGCAGATATCGTGGAGGGATTCCACGTTGGCTTCGAGGCCGTATTTTTCGATTTGGGCAGCGAATACTTCTACCGAGGCCAAAGTATCCGCTTCTGCTCCGTGTGCGCCATCGTGATCCTTTTGGCAATAGAATTTGTAGGCTGCAGTGAGATCGCGCTTTTCCATCATGTGGTAGATGCGCATGGCATCCACAAATTTTGTGTCGTCGTTGAAAGGTAGTGGTACTCCGGCCCGAAGGAATTCTTCCACGATAATGGGTACATCGAAACCGGTACTGTTGAAGCCGCCGATGTCCGAATCTTTGAAGTAGGATGATATGCTTGCAGCTTCTTGTGCAAATGTGGGTTCGTCCGCAACATCTATGTCGCGGATGCCGTGAACCATGGTGGCTTCCGGTGGTATCGGGATGGTTGGATTGAAGCGTACTGTTTTTACTTCTTTGGTGCCATCGGGGAAGAATTTGCAGACGGAGAGTTCAATGATGCGGTCGTTAATCCTGTCAACGCCGGTGGTTTCGGTATCGAAGAATATAAGGGGGCGCTGGAGGGTTAGGTTGGGGAGCATTTTTTAAGTGAAAAGTGAAAAGGGAGTGGTGAGTTATTAGTTATTAGTTATAAGTTATTAGTTATGAGTTGGGTTTGCTGTGGTTAGGATTTAATGAAATTGTCTGCATGTCGTCGTGGATTATGGTTTCGTAGGTTGGTGACAGGGCTTCGCAGAATTTGCGGAAAGTGCTGTAACCAAAGTTGCGATTGTCGAATGTTGGGTCGATTTTCCGTAATGCCTGTGAGAAACTTGAGAGGAATGCATATCCTTTGTCTATATCAACCGCCATTTGAAAAGCTTCATCAATTTGTTTTAAATCCATAGTGTTAACGCTGGAGTCTTTTAGCGACCCTATGAGCTTTAGACTGATTTTCCCTTCAACTTTTGGTAATGGAATAGAAACTGAACTTGATTGATTTTCAGTTTTAGAAACATCTTCGCAATTTTTATTATTTTCCGCAATATCTTTTGGATCGAATGGCTGTAATACTTCAGCTAAGGTGAAATTTTCACAAGCTTTCTGGAATGCAATAGGTGTGTGTTTTTTGCCAATCCCCATAATGAACATGCCCTCTTCCCTGATCCTATTAGCAAGTCCTGTGTAATCGCTATCGCTAGAAACTATACAGAAGCCATTTACCTTTTTTGAATGCAACAGATCCATTGCATCAATGATGAGTGCTGTATCTGTAGAGTTTTTCCCGGTGGTATAAGCAAATTTTTGAACCGGGTTAACAGCAAATTTATTGAGTGTTTCCTTCCAACTTTTTTTATTGGTATCAGTAAAGTCGCAATACATGCGTTTAATAGTAACCCGACCGAAGCGGCCAGCTTCGGAAATATATTGTTCAAGAAGTTTGATTTCGGCGTTGTCGCCGTCAATCAATATTGCTATTTTGGGACTCATTGATTTATGTTTAGGATATTAATAATCGGGAATGAGTTGGTAGAATTTGTTTTTTGGGATTTTATTGTGGTTTCGGATTTAGGAAAATATTTTACAGTCTAAAAGTACAAAATGGAAACTTGAAGAATGAAAATATTTCATCATAATGTGCTTATTGCTTAATTCTAAATATGACTTGCCAGATGATTCTTAAGTTTAGCTTTACTTCTTTAAGGGCAAAAACCGCTTCGAGGGTTTGGGGTTGTTGTTAGAATTAAAAATATTTGCTTATTTCAGTGGCGTTTGTACCGCCACTCGATACAAACGCGCGCCAGCTGGGAGTTCACGTAAATTAATTCTATTGAAATAATATTCTTATCTTGGAATTATAATTCCACCCCGACTAGCAATCTAAGGATGGTATCGATTGTTTCTTTTGTCTTAATGGTCATTGTTCCATCAAATTTGTCTCCCCAGGTAAGGCTGTCCCATTCCTGAAAACTGCTATTCCATATCCAGTTAGGGTAATTCGACACTTTTCCAATATTTATGTTTTGAAGCCGATCGCGTACCAATGATTGATATTTCTTATCAGTACAGGGCTTTTCATCTCTCCTGTAGATACCTATCTCCAGGTACTGGCAATTCGAATTAAAAGTCAGAACAATTGTGTGTGACCAGGCGTCTTTATATACCCATAGTTCAGCCTCTTTTTCTCCAAAATTGCCACGTTGTTCAGACTGCCAATCAGTCCCCAGAACTTTCAACAGAGAATCCTTAAACTGATCTACAATGCGCATCTTAACCTGTTCAAAAGAACATACAATCTCGTATGCTGCATTAACTTTAGCAGAACTTTCAGTTATTTCTTTAGCTAATTCCTTTTTCATTTCGTCATTCATAGTCTGATTTGTTAGGTGTTTAATTAAATATAGATACTGAGTTATTGTTTCACGTAAAATAGATTGTGTTACTGCCTCTTTGCGGCAAAGCTCAAGCCAGGTGATAATATCTTCTGCGTATGATATACAAACATAATTGTCCCCTTCAGCGAGCTCTCCTTTACTGCTTTCGGAAGGTAAAGAACCATGTAAGGTAAGATAAAAAATAGGAGCATTTTTATACGCATTGTTATATCTTACAAGCTGCTTCAGCTGATCAGGAGCGTGAATTTTATTCTCGATTATAATTGCTTTGTTATTTCTATCTTTTATAAGTAAATCGATTCTCCCACCCTCACTTTTATCTTCATTAATAAACCCTATGTGACTTTCAGCAGATGCTATTGCTGAAACTGTATCAAATCGATAAAATCGATCAAGGAACTTAGTGTGCTTCCCGAATTTATCTCTTTGCTGATCAATGAAAATTCTCAGAAATGTATCCTGATGTCCATGTGCCCCCTTTGGATTAAGTAATTCGCATAAAAATGCGGAATGAGTCTGAACTTCATTTGTGCTAAGTTTAAGTATTCTGAAAACATTAAAGTTTTCCCCCGTTATTTCTGCAATTTTTTCATACTTTTTAGTAATGGCTGAAACCCTGGTTAAAAGGTTTATATATACAGCATTATCAATTGATTTCTGTTCCATGGTTTCAAATTATTTATTGGGAATAAGTGGTGTCAATGGACTACAATCAGGAAATGGGACTATCAGTTTTCTCATTAATTCTTTATTCTGAGGTTTAAAATGCCTAGAAATTTCCTGTGTCTTTTCGAAAAAATCTGTATCATTCTCACCTCTATGGTGATAAAAAATCTGAATTGACTGACAATTCTTGTTTTCAAAAATGCTGTTTAGTAATATTCTGTCTGAAATACCGCACGAGTGACCTAGAATATATACTATAAATTCGGAGTCTTCAACAAAGTTTATAAATCGTTTGTAGTTATCGGTCTTGAAGTAACTGAACGACTTAATATGTTTCAGGAATTCATTATTATTCAGGTTTTCAATATTTGCGTAGTAAGGGTCCATCTCATCGCCATAACCGAAAATAATTGGATTATCTTTTCGCAAAAGACTTCCATGTATGTTTATAATTGAATTGTTAAGATTTTTGGTTATTTCTTTCTCATATAATGAGAGTGTGTTTGTATAATTGAAATTAAGGAACAGACAGCTATTGCCGGGTTGACCTTTTGTGATTACTTGGTCAAAATCCGGTTTAACTATTCCTGTTAGTAGTTCGTATATTTCGGAATTTTGCAAAGCCCATGTAATATTAATTGATTTCAGATATTCAACTAAATTCTCTTCAATAACAGCAAAAACTTTGTTCAAGTTAATCATTGAAGATATTGTCATGTCCCAATGATTTTTATTATTGGTTTCATGGTCTTTATAGATCTGAAGTAGTCTTGAATAATAATCTGATTCTATATCTACCCAATTAGGGCTTTTAAACTTAAATATCAGATCTCTGAAATAATCGAATTTAAACTTTAAAAAAGTAGCTTTTGAATCTTTCAGATAATTTAAAAAATCATCAATTTCCCTAAACTGAACATTATGACCTATGCTTGCTTCAAACCGAACCAAACCATCTTCGTATTCGCCTCTGTTTAGCCTATGCTTTTCAAATGTCTGATTGAAATACCAAACCAGAAAATCTGAATACCGGGTTTTCAACCCATGGGCAAGGTCAAATCCATTACCAATTATAATTAGTTTATTCATTCCTATCTTTTTTAGCGTTTAAAAGCCAATATCAATCAACATTAGCTCATGCTTCGATTATTTCCCATAAATCTAAATCAATATCATTTAGATGTTGATTAAATCGATCCTCATGAATGGCAATACACAGAAAATCAGTAGGCCGAGATAAACCAACGTAAACCATTTTCGTTGATTCTTTATGACGAACTCTTCGGTCATCAAATCCTTGACCTAAAAACTGGTTAAATAGCCTTTCTGATTCATGCTGACCATAGTATGAGGATTCCAGGTACAAAGTAGCTGAGTGTGTTTGCCCTTTAACAGAGTGAACTGTTGTAACTTTTACTTCAATTCCGTCAACCGCATATTTAATATTTGGAAGTGCTTCTGCTTCAACCACTTCATTAACTTCCGTATTGGAATTTAGAAATTTTTGACAACCATGAATTCTTTTCCCAAAGATTGCTAAATATTCAGGTATGTATTGAATAATTTCAAAATAGACATCATTTACTTTTTCTCTTATTATATCGATTGACCATTCGTAAAGTTTTAATTTGAATCTTTCATAAGTCCCATCTTTTTTATTTTGGCTCAATTCATTGATAGTATCTATTAGTCTCCGTTTTGTTAGATATTTTCCATTAATTTCCGTTATCCCTTCAAGTCGAAGTATTTGTAAAAATAAACTTAGTATGTTCTTTCGTATAGATTCAAGCGACCTTTTTGATTTGTCATAGTATATCAAGTACGATTCGAGATTCTTATAATCAATTTTGGGTTTCTGTTCATCCTTACTAAAAAAATGATAATAATCTGTCAATCTAACCTTAGTGTCATCAGTTCTTTCTTCTTCTGGGTTCCACTCTGCATTCCAGGCAATTACCCTAATTGGATATTTATATGTTCCATCACTGTTTAATAATTTGATTCTCTTAAGAAAAGTTTCGTTTTCAGGCAGTTGTGAGATTTGACTAATTTTGTCCAGAAATACTGGAATTACATTGCTAATTGTTGCTATTGAGTATTTTATTATATGAGGTTTTATTGTACCGTCATTGAGACCAACGATGCTAAAATTATTGCTTTGGTCATAAGCAAATTTGCTGACTACATTTGCAATATAACTTGACAACCTCTGGCTGCCATTTAAAGAGAGGACAGGGGTTCTATCTGACCAATTAATTTCAACTTTTGCATGTCCATTAAATATTGCTTGGTTTCTATCTCCAATACGCTGATAATTTGAAGTTGATTCCCCTTGAATATAAAATACTCTTTCTAGGATGTCATATTGATGGAAATCCATATCCTGCATTTCATCTACAAAAATATTCCTAAAACGACTTTGTAGTAATTTAATTATTTGAGGCCTTTTACTAATCGATATTCTTGATAATGTATAGGCATCATTGAAATTTAAAATACCTTTCTTTAGCAGATCCTTTCTAATTCTTACAAGGTTAATATGTGTTTGTGTGGTTGAACCAATGTTTGGGATTACTGTTGGCTCAAGAGTGTAAAAATGAACCAATCCATCATTCACCACAGTAGTTTCTTCAATAAAACTTTTAAATTTATTTCCTAATCTCTGTTCAAGAGCTGACCTATAATTTGTTGGATATAACTTCAAAAATGATTCCCAAAAAATTTCATTGTCAATTCTAAGAGGCTTTCTTTTCTGCCATTGACTGAAAAATGGAACAGCCAGAAATCCATCAACAAAACTTTGGATTGTTCCAATAAAATTCGGATATGAAAACAATCTTGGGCAATGCTTAAAAATTTTGTTTTTGATCTCATCGACAGCAGCGTTTGTATGCGAAATTACAAGAACACCAGACCCATCTTCGAATGGCAAATAACGTTCTAAAATAAGAAGTTTAGCCAGCAATACTGTTGTCTTACCACTTCCAGGAACAGCATGTAGATCCAAAGTGTTAAGATTCCGAATAAAAGCCCTTCTTTCTTCATCAAACAGCTTATCAGGGGGTAACAAAATGCCCTCCGCATAAGCAATGTCAATATCCGATATATTAATTACCTGAGGCATAATTTATTGCATCAATTAGATACTTTATTGCTGGTTCAACTTCAATATCTTCCCGTTTAATACTCTGACCATTTGATATAATTTGAGCAAGATATTGAGCTATTATTGACTTAGATATTTTTTTACCATCTCCAATAAACTCATCATAAATTGCTCGTCCTATTTCCATTTGGGTTTTACCCCTTGAAAAATCCAGCCAGGAAACATCAATCCTTTTACCAGTATATCCACTTTTATTCATTTCTACCCCAGCTAGTTTTGTTGCAATAAATAGACCCTTTGACAAACTTGAAGAAACTCCAATACAATATTCCAAAGTCCAGTGTTCAGAAACATAGGTTTTTACTGAATCTCCATCATACTTTGTTTCTTTTTCAGACTTTTTAATTGTCTTTAGTTCTATTCCACCGTGAAGTTCGTCTTCTTTTTCTGGTTTTACATCCAAGTCTGTGATAATCGAAATTGGTATTTCAATTTTTGGATTGATGGCATCTTTTCTTTGAAAAATTCTGGAATATCGCAAAAATGCAGTGTTTGATACATTTATCACTGAGACACCTTTCTCAGTTAAGTTAATTCCAATCTTTTTCGCAATAATCGGTATTAAAATTTCCTCAGCCCATCCTTCAACCAGGATTAACCCTTTTGCAAAAAACAGATTTGCTTTGGTTGTATCCAAAAACCTTTCCAGAAACGAATAATCAAATTTTTCAAGTTTTGTATAATTTGAACTTAAAGGGAAAGCGTAGCTGTTACAACAGATTATAATATTTCCAAGTTTTACTTTTGATGCGAGATTGGGACTGTGTGTTGTAAGAATTAATTGGATTTTATCTTGATTTTGCAAGGCCTCTATAACTTGCATTTGAGCCTGAGGATGAAGATGGGCTTCAAGTTCTTCTATCAGACCTAACCTGATTCCACTCCAGTTATCCTTGTTTAAGTGTAACAACTCAGCAGCCATAAAAAGCCGGTTTAAAGTACCTAATCCAGGATATGGCTCATTTGCTAATGAAAGGGTTAGCTTCTCTAAGATACTCTTTATATCAGTAGACACAGATTCAAAAGAAGATTCATATTCTGGGCCATAAAAACTTTTGATATATCCATCTATTTTATCTTTGATAATCTTGCCTTCAGGAGGAACAATACCCATAGGATTTGTATATTCACCTTTAAAATAATTTTCTAATTTCTCTTTTAAGTCTGAAAATATATTTAGTAAATCATTAGAGTCTTCTTTACCTCTGAATGCAGAATCCCCTAATAATATTTGGGATAATCTGGAGTTCCGCTTTGCAATCAATTCAGTTTCAGCATCACGGAGAGGTCTCAAATAAGTAGTTTTAAGGTATTCCTTTGCTTCAGCAGTTAATTGATATCCATCATCAACTCCAGCCTTAACATCAGAAGGAAATATTCTTTTCCCCTGCCTTTTAACAGCATACTGAAGTTTCAAAAAAGGTAGAGCTGCCTCTCCCGAACCTATCCATCCTAACCATTCAGTAAAATTTTTTGCTTCATTCGGTTCTAAACCACTTAATGTAATTTCAATTATAAATTGGTCAGTTTCTTTATAGAAATCCCTATCTTCAACCTTAAAATATTCATAGCTGTGTGTTTTCAACACTAATTTTAAAGCATCAATAATTGCAGTTTTTCCTGAATCATTTTCCCCAATTATTACATTCAGACCTTGATTTAGGTTTAAATCAAGATTGGGTTTCAAAAGGTCAATTGGACCTAAAGAGCCAAACCGTCTAAAATTCCAAAGTTTTAGATTTGATATATGCATAATGTCATGTTTCTTTTAAAATCAATCTTCCTAGAGCATTACAATCTTAGTTCGCTCTTAAATATATTTATTATTTTATTTCTTTTCCCACGTCACACAATTAATCATTCCACCTTTTTTCGCAAGTTCTCTTGAATCAATTCTTATTACAGGTCGTTCATATAGCCTTTGCAAAATTTCAGATGCTTTGTCATCTTCAGGCATTTTGTATTCAGGCATTACAATCAGTTCATCGAGCTTAAGAAAATTGGTATACAATCCTAGACAATCCTTACCTTTTTCGTCCTTATAAAAGGTATATGGAATGGTTTCTGTTTTAATTCCCATGTTCTTGAACACTGAGTGAAATGAATAATACCAGTTTGTGTGCATTTTCTTTTTATAACGATTTAATTCATATTCATTATCAGGTGATTCAGCATTTACAAGCACAGTGTTTACATCTATAAAACGTGCAATACCATCAACATGACCTGTAAAATCGTCGGGATATTCAGGAACAACAATGAGCCTTTTTAAAGCAAGTTTTTCTTTGATTTTTGCCAGGGTTTCATCAATGCTAAATTTATCGATATTTTCTCTTAACACTCTGTCTGAAACAATTGCTTGATCGCCGAAAACTTCTATTGCCCCGCCATCCAGTTTCAGGTCAGAATCTGAATAATCCTCAATTTCCAAATCACTAAGTATTTGCTTTACATCAGGAATTGTCTTCTTCCATTTTATAGCTTCAGTAAGGTATATTGGCGCATAGATAAACTTTACAAGTTTGCCATTGGATGCTTTAACGGGCAGAAAATCACGACTCCAATCGTTGTTGTTGTGTTTTTCTATTTCAATAATAGTATAACCTCTGGGTTCCAGTTCCTTTTTTAATTGTGCTACAACAGGCTTACCAAATATAGTATTCCCCAGATGCGCCGAAATGTAAATTATTTCTTTTGACATCGTAACTAATCAATTGATTATTTTATTTCTTGGCTTTAAATTAGAAATTCTGAACGATTTGCAATCTGCATTGATGTCCACAAGGAGTGCTGCAAATATTAGGCTCTGGAGCAAATGTAATATTCCCAACTGGAGTTCCTCTTTTATTTCTCCAACCAGCTTGATCGTGAGCCCTGATGCTATCTCTATTTGGATGATTGTAATAATTGACGCAACCGAAAGAATAAGCTATCTTCCCGTTCCTAAATGCTTGTGGAATTGCGATTAAGGTATCTCTTGCTCCATGATGCCTTGCAACTAATCCGGTCAACCTGTAATTGTTTAAGTTAATAATTTCATTATAGCCGCAATCTCCAGGCAGCAAAATGGAATATCCATTATAATGAACAAATAATACAAGTCCACTATCATTTGGGGTTAGACCATTGCATTTTTCAATAGTGCCATAATGAAAATTTATCGCTGGTAAACCATTAGGCCAAAGTAGAAGATTTCCTCTATTATAAAGTGTCCTTGCAATAGGTTGAACACTCGGCCTAATATTTGCTGAAGCAGGAGCAATCCATTTGTGCCTGAGTGATCGCATTTGAATTAATCCAAGCATGCAATGGTCTTCATCCCAATGAGATAGTATTATCGGAGGAAAATTAGTGTGGCAAAGTGTAAAACCCTGTGGATAAGTATGTCGATTAAAATTTGATCCACCGCCGACATCAAAATATATTAATGGCTGGTTATTCCCGTTACAAATAGCAGAGCAGTTACCCTGCCCAACGTAATAAACATTTACGTTGAAATATTCTTCGATTTGTCTGTTCAAAACATTTCCAATTTCAATTTCATTTGACCGTTCGAGGTTTTCGAGTGTATATTGCCCTCGGAGCCTTTCGATGATAATACCATCATTTCCTTCAAATCTTTGACGAGTTCGAATTGTTTCAATAACTATTAATGAAGAAACAAGTATTCCATTAACGAAAGCTTCGCCATAAGGCACTTGAGTAGTTTCGCTTGTGCGAAGGAAAACCCATGTCTCTAAATACTCAGTTATAGGCCCATCTCCCATTAACAAGTTTTTTTGATCAATGCTCAATTGAAATTCGAAAACTATTGAAGGTAGTCGAAAATTTGAATCCCAAATATTTTCTACTTTATCAATATCATCTTCTCTAATACAATCAAATACTATTGAAAAATCATTAATGAATGACTCAATGGCACTTATAAATGCATAATAATTGCCAGTGTAATTCGAATCAATCAGATTTGAAAACAAACGATTGGAGTATCTCATAGTTAAAGCTTTTATTGATTATTCATTATTTCATCCTCTCCCACGCCTTCAGCACCAATCTCCTTGTCCTGTATTCCCCTTACAGGCACATTCTTTATCTTTAAGTTCCCGGAAGGTTTCGCCCGAGAAATAATAATTCTCTTTTAGTAAAAATACTTTCTAACCCCAAAACAGTCATTACTGTCAATTTGGATTACTATAGTATTTCTGCATTTCATCTATTTGATAGGCACATTCTGAGATCGCATCCTCTATGACTATAAATTCTTTGTTATCTAAGCGGGCAAAACAAACAATCGAATTGGAAACTTCAGGCCAGTTACGATAATCGCTTTTCCCGACTACTAATGAAAGATCATTAAAATGATTTAGATACTCTTTGTAGTAGTACACTGCTATTGAAAACTTACCGTCATTCCGGAAAATAAATACAACATTATCCATTGTGTTAAACGGATAAAACCTCACTGCCTTTGATAAATTATCTCCCCAATCAATAATTGCGGAATTTTTTATTATTGCATCAGCAGAAAGACTGTACTTAATTTTATTTACAGTTTCTCTTATAAAATCATTCGCAAAATTATTAGCAGCAAATATTTTTGCAAAGTTTTCCGAATAAAATTCATATTCTTCTTTTTTCATAGATTCATTATTTTTTTCTGAGTAATGGTTTAAAAAGTCATTTACGAAAAAATCCCATTTGTTCTTGAATTCAAACTTTATGTTTTTTTGAATATGCATAAACATATCTCCAATAATAAGATTCTTCCATTTTCCGGGAGTGGTGATTTTATTGTATGAAAACACGTAAAAATAGGGAGCTAAATGAGCATATCTTAATTTGATGTCATTTTCATAATCATCTAAAGGATTTGCCAGCCAATGGTATATTTTATTTTCAAAAACTAGAATATACTTTTCATTAAACAGAATCATGTCAATATAATTCCGATTGGTCGTGGCATGTTGAGTAATAATCTTTATATCGGAAAGGAAACTTTGCACCACTTCGGGGCTTAAATCGGGTATATTTGACAAAAATAAATTGACAAAATCTTTCCTGTACAAGAACTGATTTTCAGAATTCAGAATATATGTTAAAACCTCAGTAAAAGGATTTTCATAATATCCCCTTGTGCCTATTCCGAAGATGTTATCATTTTTTATCTGAACTGGTTTAGATTTATACCCTTCGAACAGTGATTTTATTTCTTCAAATTCGAAACTCATAATTTTATTTATTTATTGACATTTAATTATTTTTCTAATTATTTCTACTTCTGGCAAGCCTTCATTTCCAATCACCTATCTAACACTTTTCATACAGGGTTTTTTCTTCATTTATTAAACTACCTCTAAGGTTTTGCCAGGTTAGTTGGAGCCGTATTCTTCCAGTTGTCATAATACTATTGTTGTTTTCTAGGATAAATCTTACATTTATGTTATGAATCCCAAACATCTAATTGTCCATTCATCCAGGTAGTTCCATTTTAATATCTATTTGTAAGATAGGTTCTTAATTGATCGTTTTTAATATTCTTTATTGCTTTGTCCCAATGACCTGATATAAATTTCTCTTTTTCGTAGGGGGATAGAATTTCATTCCAAACATCATAGAGTTTCTTACCACCATACTTCTTCAAGCCAGGGCTTGACTGTAAATAGCGATCGTGCAATATTTCAATCTCCTGATTTGCTGAATGAGATAAATGAACCATCCGGTAATCTTCAATACTCAAATTTCCTATTTGGATAGGAGTTGTTGTTTTAGCCAACAAAGTCATCCTTAAAAGCTGATATAGATGATCTGCTGAAAAATCAAAAAGGCCCAACCCTCCTTCTTCATTGAATTTAAAAGGGAATGATTCTTTACCCCGAAACTTTGACAATATGCTGGAGTAACGGTTAAGTCTTTCATTACCTTTAGTACCACCGAATCTTTCTAATTGTAGAGGACGTGATTTCCCTTCTGTGAATTTCCATTCGATTAGTAATTGTGTGATTTTACCTTTAATTTTTGAAATTACGAATGCATCTACACTGGTTATATATTTACCTCGTGGGCCAAATCCTTCATTAATGGGTGATTCTTTTTGACCAACCCATTCAAAAATCACATAACCTGAATCTGTGTAGATACGGTCACCTACATTGCAATTGCTAGGAAATTCATAAATCGTTTCTATTTCGAGGCCGAATTGATTTAAGAAGTTTTTAAGTTCTTCAGGTTGATGAATTAAGGAACCAAGAACATTTAAACAAGCCGCTGAGCTGCTTAGCGGATTTCCCTCTGTTTCTTCATGCAACTTCACCTTTGGATCAATATTATTAAAAACGCTATGATCATATATCAATTTGTCTTTAAACTGGTTTTGGTATTCGATAGTTAATTTATCCATTTTATTTTAATTTAGGGGGTGAAAAATTTTGTTTTATTGGTCAGTGATATGCTCCCGGCTCTGCAACCATCCTTATTTATTTCATAGCTGGTATTGTTTTTAATGATTTCTTAAATTCTACCGGCATGTACAAAAGTAAAGAACCAACAACAGGATTTTACTCTTCAGCCAAACCTTCTTTATCTAATATCATTTTTTGGATGTCCCTCCATTTCTCTCCGAGTTGCTTGTCATCGTACAAAAGCCGTCTTGACTTGAAATATACTGAAGATTCTCTTCGGTTTAGAATTGCCGCCAATATTGAAAAATCATTAGTTTTTAACAGATAATGACCAAGCAGTGACAATTCCTGATCACTATATATCCTATTGTATTTGATAGTGTTTGATTTTATTGCACGGATTTTTTCCATTGAATTTTCATCAAGAAAATTAAAAGGCACACCAGGGAAATTAATATTATTCCATCCCTTTTCTACATACTTAAATTCAGATGCTATTTCTGCTGAATACTTATCGAAAAACGCTTTCAGGTCTTTTAATACAGCACTCGAATTGGCATAATTTTTCATTGTTCTAAAAAAGGGCATTTTGGAAGTTCTTGAAGCAATTGACCATGACTTAGTACCGCACATGGCCAGCCAAATTCTTAGGGGTGTTGGGTTGTATTTCTGTTCATGGAAATACTTTAGAAATTCCCAAATCGTCTTTTCATCCAAACTTACATGACTATTTATTTTATGCACAATACACTCATCCGGAGGGAGAAGACCAGATAGGGATATAATACGATTGAATTCATTTGTATATTTTGAAGCAAATAAACTATCATTGCTTGATACAACAATGTTTTCAAGGTTGGTTTCGGCTGATCGGGTCCAATTGAAAGAACCTGTTATAACGGTTTCAGAGTCGATTACTGCAAATTTGTTGTGCATTAGTTCTTTCTGATTTCTACCGCTATGGATAAAAATTTCGATACCTGATTTTAACAACTGGGAGTAAACAGGGTAAAACTTAGTATTGACGGCATCGTCACTTACAATGATCCTGACTTTTACGGAATTGGCTACTGCTTGATTTTCAATGATTTTCATTAAGCCATGGTGGGTAAACCATGCCGATGCAATATCAATTGTTTTTGAGCTTTTCAGTAAAAGCTGGCTTATTACCTGGTCGATATTTTCGAAATGACTTTCAATCATTTTTATTTAGTTTGTAAAAACTACAATACACTAACTAATAATATATTTTTTTATAAGTTCAAAATCTCTTTCAAGATTGAAACTCAGCCTTACCTGTTGAAGTGCAAGCGGCTTTTTATTGCCAATGTGCCCTGTTTTAGCGAAAGTTGCAATCCAACAATCAAAGCCATCATTTGTATTGGATTTTGAATTGTAGTGTATGAAAACCAGGTATTTATCTTCATCAACTTTTTTATAATAAAGGGGTGCATTAGGAGTAATTGAACTAGCAATATCAATTGTTTTGTCGAATTTCCATTCTTCTAATTTTGAAAGCAAATGTTGAACTTCGAATTTGTGTTTGAATACATGGTCAGTAAGCAATTTATAATTAAAGGCTTCTGTTTCCGTTAAAGTCTCGGTAAGGAAAAGGGTAAATAAAGCATTTTCTTTGATGGGCGGTTTTTCATAAAAATGGTCCAAAATATCAAAAAATCTTACGTCTTCCGGAATATTAATGAACTCAGTTTCCTTCAGTTTCTCAAAAAAGGTATCAACTATATTGCTGAAGCTTGAAGGAATCAACTTTTCGCCTTCTCTGCGATAATAGATACGTTTGTTTTCAAGTTTGCTCTTTCGAAAACCAAGTTCATGCAATAGCTGGTAGATGTTTGCCTGATTCTGGCCATTGTGATTGATTTTCACTCGTCCGTTTTTAGACCTGACAATGGTTACAAAGTCGTTAATATCTCTCTGCATGTTCACTAATTTTAATAATTGTACAAGTGGTCGAAGTTGTTATTATCAATCTTTAATCGGTTTAAACATTGACAATATTTTAGTTAGCTTTGATATTTAACATTGTCTTCCGCAGCTAAAGATTCATCCAGTGTATCCTTAACCTTCACCTGCCCATTCATAAGCATTGGAAGCAGCCAATCGCGGAGAGAGGAGAGTTGTTGGTTTTCTAATGTTTTTGTATAGATCATTTCACTAATAGTCTTGAAGCTAGGTGTTAATGCATTCAAAATTAATTCGGGAGGAACTATGAATTTCAGATCCTTTAAATAATCAGTTTTCAAATTTTTGAAAATGCTACCACTCCCAAGACAAATAATTCTTGGCCTTTCGTACTCAAAGTAATGAAACATAAATTCAGGAGTTAAGCCTCCTGAATACTTATCAATGACTAACCATCCATCATGCACACAAGCATCAATTTTCATTATACGGGGTATTGCAGGCGAAGCGCTGTTTGAAAGAATTAATGTGTTGGGAAAAACATTTCGACTTTTAGATACTCCTTCTTCAACAATAAATTGTTTTGTCTCAATTATAAACCTGTTATTAGATTTCGTTGCATCAGATATTTTAACCCATGGCATACCTTCATCTGATAAAAAATCATCTATCGGTCTTGGAGAGGCCCCACGAATAATGTTAATTGCTTTGCCTAGACTTTTGACTTTCCAACCTTCCGGAATCTCTCTATTTAACTCCGTATTCCAAACCATTTTGCCACCACCACTTTTATAAGGCTTTCCATTGGCATCAGGAAAATCGAACTGGACATACCAATATTCATAAAGGGTTTTGGCCATGGCTTCGAGTTCGGTATTGATGCGGTTGTTGAGTTCGATTTTGGAATCCAGGGCTAAAAGGACAGAAGCAATTTTAAGTTGAATATTTAAAGATGGTAAAGGAATTTGTATAAGTCTGAAATTTGTGGTTGCCTGTGCTAATGCGGGTACACCTACATGACACTTGTTTGCTAACAACCTTTTTTGACCTTCGTTAGTATGGAAATAATAAACAATGTAAGCAGGGTCTACAAGATTTTGCTTAAAACGTACCCTGAATTGACTTTGTGATATAACATAATTCACAAATTTTGAGTCTTCAGGAATATAACTTATTTGACCAAGAGTGCCCCGATGAGTAATAACGATATCGCCTCTATGTGCAATTGCTTTTTTAAAAGTTTTTGCTTTTTCCGCAGTCACATATTTGAATTGATCTTCAATCAATTTTATTCCTGATAGGTTGAACCCATTCAAAACAGGAACACCATTATCGACAAAATTATCGACCTTAATGTCAGAACCGAATGGACCCATTGAAATTACTTCAATCAATTCAGACAAAGGTGTTAACCTATTATTCATAGCTTAACCCTCCAATTTTTTCCTTTATCTTAGCTTCTAAATTTTTTGATTCGAGAAAGAGCTGATCAAGATTGTTGGTGTAACTATTCATTTTAGCTTCAAACTCGGCATGGGTAATATCAGAATAATCAATTTTTACTTCAAAATACTGGCCGGCTGATAGGGAGTAGTTTTTCTCTTTGATTTGCTCGTATGAAACCACAACCGTGAAATCTTCTTTTGCTTCGTGACGATTAAAAGTGTCGATTATTTGTTGCTCTTCTACTTCAGATAATAGTGTTTTCTGGTTTTTGCCATCTTTAACAGTGGTTCCAAGTTTGGAAGCATCCATTAGCACAATATCGCCTTTGGTGTTGGTTTTATCAATAAACAGGATTGAAACATTTGTACCCGTTGTAGCGAATATATTGCTGGGCATGGAAACCACACCCCGAAGCATTTTTTCATCCACCAGTTTCTGACGGATCTTCTTTTCAATACCGCTTTGAGCCGTAATAAAACCAGTTGGAACAACAATGGCGGCTTTGCCTTTTGCCGAAAGTGAGTAAATAATATGTTGGATAAAAAGCAGGTAGATTGCCATTTTATCTTTGTCCTGTTTAGGAACATTAGGAATGCCGGCAAAAAAACGGGTGTGGTTTTGCTTTGTGTCCAGGTCGGCTACATAATCGCTGAAATCTAATTTAAAGGGAGGATTGGAAACGATATAGTCAAAAGTCATAAGCTTATCGCCTACCTTGTGGTAAGGCATAAGCAAAGTGTTGCCCTGAATGATATTCTGAATAGAGTGTACCAGATTATTCAGGATCAGGTTCAGCCGCAACATGCTGGAGGACTTTTGCGATATATCCTGGGAATATATGGTGCAACGATCTTCGCCTATGGCATGGGCCAGATTCATTAATAGGGTTCCCGAACCTCCTGAAGGATCATACCCGGTAACATTACTTACCGGAGCATCAACCAGGATGTTGGCCATGATTTTAGCCACGGCATGAGGTGTGAAATATTCGGCATATTTACCACCTCCATCCTTATTGTAGTCCTTGATGAGGTACTCGAAAATAGTTGAATAAAAATCGAATTTCTGATTGAAGATTTTCTCGAAGCTAAAATTGACAAGCTGGTTGATCAGGGCTTTGCAGAAACTGTCGCGTTGCGAGCTATCAGTAATAAACTGGCTTATTTCGTCGAAAAGGGTAATTTTTGAACCTGTTCCGGTTTTAACTGAGAAAATATCGTTGTTGAAAATAGCGATGTCGCGCAGGGTATCGTCGAAGAATTTGGCGTATTGCTCCCTATCCTGGTTGTTGTACAGATTTGATAGATAGTGATCGCGTTTGAGTTTTGCGCCCTCCGGATTCATTTTCAGGAGCAGCATTTCGTATTCACTATCGGAATATCCGGCTACAACCTGTTCCCAGTTTTCGGCATGTTTAAGTTTTGAATCGATTTGCTTAACCTCATAGCTAAACTTATCGTTCATGAATTTATAAAGGAAAACCTGGGTAATGATTTTAAATTCATTGCCGTCATTCCCCAATCCATAAGATGTACAGACACCTTTTAGATTGTCAATTAATTGCTTTGTGTCAACTGTGAAATCTTTGGTTACCATGTATTTACTCCCTGATATTCGTTCATGTATTCGCGGACCAGACAGGCGTTAATATATTTCGCCGACTCGGGTTCCAGGTTAATTTTCTTTTTCTCGAAGCTGCCAATTACCATTCGCATCAGCATACTATCGAAAAAACTTTCGTTGTTTAGAACTTTGTTATTTAGAATCACTTTTTCATCAGCCTGTTTCTTGACATCCAACAAGGAATCGCAAATATCAAGTTCACGTTTAGGTATATTCCCTTTTTCGAGTATGCGTTTGTGAACACGGGCAAATTTAGTGTCGTGCTCGTATTTGGCTTTCAGTAGGTTATTTTTACGGTTAAGTTCTGTTACTTTATCATAGATCATCTGTAATGAACCGATGTTGCTTTTCATTTCCTCCTGGCTTATTTCGTCGAGGTTTTTCTTGTCGAACAGGCGCTTTAACTCATCGTAGAGCGAAATAAACTCGGGATCTTTATGGTCGAAATTTCCGCCAAGGGCTTCGCGGGTTTTACCCAAAATATCTTTCAGGCGATCGGAAATTATCAATTCTTCCTCCGAAACCTTACGGAACATGAAAAGAACATTTTCGAGAGCTACATTAAGCAGGTTTGTTGAACCCTCATTATTTTGGACAGAATCTTTAAGGTTGAGCAATGCCAGATGGTGATTTGCTTCGTTATAAAGCTCATTCAGTTTTTTGAAATCGACTTTTTCGAGCAATTCGTAATGGCCCAACATGCGGATGATATTGTACAGGTCTTTCGCATTACTGAGTGCCTTTAAGATAACGAGCATCTGTTTGCGGTCGTTGACCTGGCTTATCTGCCTTGAAAATATTTCAGCATTCAGTAAATCGTAATGAAAGAGAGCTTCCTTAATATCCCTTATTTCATCCTCAATCTCTTCTTTTGATTTGAAGAGGTTAGAATAATTTACCATTTCGTCGCCTAATTCCTGCTGTAGCTCCTCGAAATAGGCTTTGTTAGTTGCATCGAACTCTTTGCGGATATCGGCAAAGTCAACAACAAAACCGTAACGAAACTCTTTATAGGGGCGGTTTACACGGGTGAGGGTTTGCAGCAAATTATGATCCTTGATGATACGACCGATATAGAGTTTTTTAAGCCTTTTGGCATCAAAGCCAGTGAGCAACATGTTATAGACAAACAAAAGATCGATTTTCCCTGCTTTAAAATCGCTTACATATTCCTTGCGAATTTCCTTTGTTTCAATATCATGTAAGATAAGTGAAGCTGTGAGATCCTTTTTGTTCTTATTGCAGTAGGAGGTATATTCAACGGTAGGTTCAGCTGCCAATAAAAATTCAGGCGTTTCAGCATTTGATATATGTGCCGGGTTGTATTTGCGATTGAAAATTCCGAAAAGCATTTTCGCCTGGTCGGAGCTATCGCATACAATCATGGCGCCAATGGTATTATCACCAAAGCGTTGCCTGCTCTTAATGAAGTCAAGAACAATGTAATCGAGCATTGGCTCAACAAACTTGGGATGTGAAAAAATTATCTTCTTTTCGACATCCCCTTTTAATATCTCGACCTCTTTGAGGACAGATTCAAGCTGGATTTTATAGTTAGACTCAATGCCTTCACGGATTAATTTGAGGGTATAACCATCGGCAATGGAAGCATTGTAATAGTATTTGTGGATGTAATCGCCGAAGGTATCCCGCGAACGCCTGTCGTTTCCAATTAATGGAGTGCCGGTTAATCCAATTAGGATAGCGTTGCGGTCGGAACTGAAAAGGTTGGCCAAGAAACTACCTGAGGGGTTGTAGCTGCGATGCACTTCGTCCAGGAAATAAATACGCTGTGTGCTTATGTCGTAATAATTAGCCAGCAGGAAATCGGTGTCGTCTTTAAATTTCTGGATATTCACGACGGTTATTTCGCGTTTACCAGCCAGGTTGTGAATTGCTCCGCGACCCCTGAAATCCTTAACCAATTCATCTTTGGAATTGACTGTATGGACAACAAGGCCACGGCTGGAAAATTCCTGCTTTGCCTGAGTCATCAGGTCAATTCGATCGACGATGAAATAGAATTTCGGGACAACACCTTTGCCATGAAAATAATCGGTAAGGTAATGGACGTTATAAAATGCAAGGGCAGTTTTACCGCTGCCCTGGGTGTGCCAGATGATTCCTTTCTTAATGCCTTTGTCGAATGTGGCTTCAATTGCTTTTGTGGCAAAAAGCTGAGGGTAGCGCATGATGTGCTTTTCGAGGCCAGTTTCGGTCCTTACATAAGCAAAGCTATATTTCAGGAGCATTGCCAGGCGGTCCATGCAAAATAAGGAGGTTAAAATCCGGTTGGTAGGAGTAGTAACTTCCTTATTGGTTATAAACTCGGGCGAAAATTTTATAGGTGAAAGGTTGGTATCTTTAAGGACATAGTTTTCAATATCCTCATTTTCCGGCTTCAAGATTTCATCCTGATTGAATGTATGTTCTTCGCGGAAGCAATTAAAATCAGCGTTTTGATACGAAACTGTTGAGTAGAATGCACCTTGTATCGGAACAATGGATTCCGAATCGTATTCCATATTGTTGGAATAGACCAGGATTTGAGAAATATTGATGAATTTGCGAAACTTCTTGTTTTTGAATCTGGCATTAATCCTGCCCCTTTCGGCAAGGATTCCTTCGCGGTTGTTGGGTTTCTTAACCTCAATAAAAGCCAGAGGCATACCATTTATAAGCAGCGTGATATCCGGGCGGAATTCTTCCTCTCCATTCCTGCAAGGCAGTTCAGTAACTACATGAAATGAGTTGTTGTTCCGGAAATTCTCCGGACTACTGAAATCGATCAGTTTAATATCGTTTGAGGAAGTCAGCATCTGATAAAATGCCTGGCCTAAATCATCCTCATTTGAAAGTGCCAGTGATACATCATCGAAAACTCTTTTAGCAGCATCCAGATCAAGCAGAGGGTTGATATGTTGGATGCTTTTGTTAAAGATGTCAGTGAAGATGTTCGTATTGCTATCCCATACCGAATCAGATAAAGAAATATAGGTATAACCAAGTCTGCATAAATGAAGTATGGCCGGTATTTTAACTCTGGTGTTTTCGTTGTGAGCCATTTTGAATTAGTAATTATTAAATAGTAGTTAGTAATTAGGGATATATGGTGGTGGTTTTAGAATTTAGAAAGGTATAGGTGTTAATTGATACATTGATTATCATAGGTAAGACTTAAGATTAGATGACTGGAATTGAAGGGAACAAATATATAAAAATAGTAATTGCAGAAGAATAGTATTTTTAGGGATAAATTATTGGATTTAATTAGGAGAGGCCGGGATGGTGGGTGTAGAGAAGGCCATCGGAGGCGAAGTAGTCGTGTTTTAAATCGGGTGGTGGAGGGGGTGGGATTATTTGGAAATTTGAGGATGTGGGGATTTGGGGATGTGAAAATGGGGGAATGTGCTGATGCGGTAATGGGGGAATGTGCATTTCGGCAGACTCAATGAACGCATTTAATATCAACCGCTTCGAGGGTTCGCAAAACCGCTCGAAGGGTTGGGTTTGGGTGGATTATAGGCGGGGGTTCACAAAGGTGGATTGTTTCAATAATAACGAACCGTACTTTGTCCAGATGCGCTTGTCAACGGCATCGCCAAAATGGGTGGCTTCCTCGGGCATGATGGAGGCTTTGCGTTCGGAACTCTTGTCCTTCTGGAATTTACCGTCCTTATCTATTACCTTGGTGTTGTTCATTGATATTAGGGTGAACTTGCAGTTTTTCCCGTTTATGATTACATGGGGGTAACGTGGATTGTTACCTTGCATGATATTTGACCAGAGCAGGTATTTTTCGTGCTGGGGTGGTTCCTGGCCTTTGTGCAAACGGTATGTTACCTTCCATTTGTTTTTTATGAACCTGTCCACTACCTGTTCGTTGTAGGGTTTGGATTGTTTGATGTTAGGCTGGCGGTGGCTGCCGTATCTATCCGCGAAGAAAATAATTTCCTTGCAGGTATGGTATTGGTAGTATTGGCAGAACTGGTCCACCAATTCATTGAGCATGGTGTCCGATACTTCATCTGGCTTTACAAAAAA
>CAJAXK010000220.1 GCA_903946925.1 uncultured Bacteroidales bacterium
ACCCTGCGAAACATAGCCGAAACCTGGCCATACTTGCACGATGGCAGCGTAAAAGAACTTGATAAAGTTGTACAGTTGATGGCTAAAGCCCAATTGAGCAAAGAGCTTACCCCTGAGCAAACCAGCGATATAACTGCTTTCTTGAAAACGCTCACTGGCGAAGTGCCAGCAGATGCAAAGGTAGTTCCGGTAATGCCGTAAAAGATTTTCTCAAAAAAACCAACCCCGCTCGTAACTTACGAAGCGGGGTTTTATTTTGTTACGAATTTCAAAATCCAATTTTTCTTACCCTTTTGATTTTTTGGCCATTTCCCAATATACATCCATTTCGGAAAGGTTCATTTCATTAAGCTTTTTACCATCGGCATTCACAGCTTTTTCAAGAAATTTGAACCTGCTTATAAATTTTCGATTGGTGCGTTCGAGTGCGGTTTCGGGGTTTACATCAATAAAGCGGGCATAATTTATAAGGGCAAACAATAAATCGCCAAATTCCGATTCAGTCTTAATTTTATCGGCCCCATGATCCAATTCGTATTTTAGCTCGGCTATTTCTTCCTCAACTTTTTCCCACACCTGCCCCACATTATCCCAATCGAAACCAATCCCGCGTGCTTTATCTTGAATCCTGTATGCTTTTATCAAAGCCGGAAGCGACATGGGGACGCCTTCGAGCACTGACTCGCGGCCTTCGGTAAGTTTTATTTTTTCCCAGTTGTCCTTCACATCGGTTGCATTGTTCACTTTTACATCGCCATAAATATGTGGGTGGCGGTTTATAAGTTTCTCATTTATTCCTTTTAATACATCGGCAATACCAAATGACCCGGATTCTTCACCTAATTTAGCATAAAAAACCAAATGAAGCATCAGGTCGCCAAGTTCCTTCCTTATTTCTTCCAAATCTTTTTCAAGTATTGCATCCGAAAGTTCGTAAGTTTCCTCGATGGTCAAGTGTCGCAGCGAGTCGAAGGTCTGCTCCTTATCCCATGGGCACTGCGCCCTAAGATCATCCATAATTTTAAGTAACCTCTCAAATTCAACCAGTCGTTGATCCATATCCTTTTTTCAACAAAGGTAGGGATTGCAGCTTGGATTTTCAGTAAAGTATAACAGATTAAAATAGTTATAACCTCAAAAGGGAAAAGGCAGAATGGAACAGGCCAAAATAAAAACTTTGCTATGTGTACGAATGGCCGTAATTTTGCGTTATTAATGTGGCCTTTTACAAAGGCCATTTTTATTAAAAGGGAATATGCGCTGTTTTAGGCTCAAACCATTTGTTTTACTGGTAGTTATGCTTGTGGTTGTAAAAACCCCGGCATTAGCTCAGCATAAACTTTGGGGGTCGAACCTGTTGCTTGAGGGGCGCATAAATTATGGGTTTATGATAAACCACCACCTCGAAATGCAAATTTTCAATGCGCATTTCCCTTCTTTTGAAATAAATTTAGGCAAAGAAACGTATGGCCGCGAACGCTGGCAGTCGATGTATGATTATCCATTTATTGGCGTAAGTTACTGGTATTCACAACTTGGTGGTTCGGAGTTTGTTGGTAGCGCCCACGCTGTTTTTCCTTACGTAAACTATCCGATTATCCGCAACCGGAAAAATGAGTTGAATTTCAGGGTTGGCCTTGGCCTAGCTTATTTAACAAAGTGTTTCGACAGGCTCGAAAATTACAAATACATTGCCATTGGTTCGCATGTTAATGCTGCTGTACACCTCATGGCTGAATATCGTTGGAGGTATAGCCCAAGAATTAATTTTGCTGTTGGGTTGGGACTAATGCACTTTTCAAATGGTTCAACAAAAACTCCAAATTACGGTATTAATACTCCCGCTATCAACTTGGCCTTTGCTTACCGTTTAAGTAAGGAAAATACGTACCTCAGCAAAAAAATAATGCCGAGGCTATCCATTTTTGAGTTCCCGGGCACCAAATCTGTTGACTTTTCAATTGGTGCAACAGCAGCATTTAAAGACATGGGAAGCGAATATGGGCGTACTTTTATGATTTACAATATGTTCGGATCGGTAATGAAACAGTTTTCATTTAAAAGTAGCGCAGGTATAGGTTTCGATGCAACTTATGATGAATCTGATTTCTATTTAGCCGAATTAAACAAGGTTGAATACGAAAACAGCAGGCAAATCCGAAGGTTGGGTTTTGGTCCGGTTTATCAGTTAAGCATGTCGAAACTTTCGTATAATTTTGGACTTGGTTTTTATGTCAGGGGCAAAATGGTCCCAACAAGCGTGTATTTTAAATTTGGGCTACAATATATGATAACCAAAAAACTTTTTGCCAACCTTACATTGCGCACCCACTATGGGCAAGCCGACTTTGTTGGTGTTGGTTTAGGGTTCAAACTTCCATGGGTTTACAGCGGGCGGCAATGAAAAAAACTCTGAAATATATAGGCACACATATACTAACCAAGCAATTGGGTATTTCATCCTTTGCATTTTTGGGGTTAATCTTCTTTTTGGGATCATGCCAGAAAGATCAAATTTTTGGTTTCGCTAAAAGTACCGGCGAAATTGTAACTATCAACCGATCAATTGATGGCAACTTCACAAAAATATTTCTAAACGATAACGTAAACCTTGTAATAACCCAAGGAAACACCTACAGTATAAAACTTGAAGGTGGCGAAAACCTTTTGCCCGGAATTAGCACTTCAATCAGCGACAGCCTTTTGACAATTAAAAACAACAATACCTTTAATTGGATGCGTTCGTACGAAAAGGAAATAACGGCTTATGTTACGCTGCCGCATATTTTTGAGCTTGAATATCAGGCAACCAGCCGGGTTTCAAACGTTGATACTATTCGTGAGGATTCGTTGACAGTTTCGGCAACGGGAGGATCTGGATATATCGATCTTACTATCAAAACAGGCACATCAAAACTTAGTATTATAAACGGTTCGGTTGATATGAAAATACAGGGGACAACTGGTGTAAATTTTATTTATTCCGGTGGATATGGGCCTTTTCTATGCACCGACCTCAAGTCAGGTTTTTTATTTATGCGCAATGCCAGTACAAACGATTGCTATGTAACTGTGTTGAAGCATTTTGAGTACGAAATTACGAGCCTTGGTAATATTTATTACAGTGGCAACCCTCAAGAAATATCGGGCACTATAACAGGGCAAGGGAAACTTGTCAAATACGATTGACCACTTTTTCGATTCCCATTGTAAAAAACAACCAACCAGCATGTTTAAAAACCAACCTATAAAGTTTAAACCTGATTCGTGGTTTACCCTAACGCCTTGGTTTATTATGCTTGTTGTGTTGTGGACCACAATAAACACTACATTTAAAAAAGACTATAAAACCGGAATTATCGAATCGGATGCCAAAGGGTATTATGCTTATTTGCCTGCTGTTTTTATATATCACGACTTGAATTTCAGGTTCTTTTACAAAATTGAACGTGTTGATTATTACACCCCAACCCTTTATTATCAATTTTTAAGGGTCGAAAACAGTAAAACCATTAATAAATACTATGCAGGGACTGCCCTCTGTTTGGCACCTTTTTTTCTGGCCGGGCATGTCCTAACTTTAGTAGAGGGCTATCCTGCAGATGGTTACAGCTATTATTACACCATGATGACTCATTTTGGGGCGTTGTTTTACCTTTTATTGGCAATGCTGGGTTTGCGTAAATTGTTACGCAGTTATGCTGTCGGCGAAATGGAAATCTCAATTTCCCTTTTGGCTATTGTGTTTGGCACAAACCTGTTTTATTATGTGGTAACCGAGTTTGCCATGTCGCATGTATATTCGTTTGCGGCTATTGTTTGGTTTTGTTATTCAGTACGGAAATATTTGGCCGATTTCAAAGGTAAATATTTGATTTACTGCGCATTGCTATTGGGGATTATTGCTTTGATACGACCCGTGAATTTATTGGTTGTGCTGGCAATCCCATTTTTGGCTGGCAATCCAAAGCTTTTGTTTGATGGTTTTAAAAACTTGCTGAAAAATCATTGGGCCTTGCTGATTGGGATCCTAAGTTTTGTCTTTCTGGTCTCAATCCAGTTTTTGATTTATAAACAATCAACCGGTAATTTTTTGGTTTATTCATATCAGGAAGAAGGTTTCAATTTCCTGAACCCACAACTTTCAAATTTCCTCTTTAGCTACAGAAAAGGAATGTTTCTTTACACTCCGATGTTGTTTATCAGTCTTTTAGGATTTGTTTACTTGGTTCGGGAGAGCCGTTTTCAGTTTTTTGCCCTAACGGGATTCCTGTTTATACTTGTTTATGTTTTCTCTTCGTGGCACATGTGGTTTTATGGGGGCAGTTTCTCACAACGCCCCATGATCGAATTTTATGCTTTTTTTGCCATCCCATTAGGCATTGCGCTTCAGAAATTGAAAAATACCACTATGCGAAAATTGTTTATTGGCAGCATTTTCTTGCTGATAATTGTATGCCAGGTACAAACATACCAATACCGCCGGGCGCACATCCATTGGTCCGATATGACAAAGGAAAAATACTGGGATGTGTTTATGCGGGTTGACAGGCTTTAGGAAGGTGTTGGGGTTTGGGGATTAGGTTTTAGGGCCTTCTTATTCAAATCTTTTCTTTTGATCTTTGCCCTTTAACTTTTAACCTTTTCCCTTTTCCCTTTAACTTTTGCCCTTTGCCCTTTAACTTATTCCCTTTGCCCTTTAACTTTGAGTCCACTCCGAAAAATCTTTTTTCGCCACAAAGGCACAAAGGCTCTAAGTTCCACAAAGTCTAAAACACTCAATAACAAAGCTTTATGTGCATTTGTGTCATAGTGCCTTAGTTGCGTTTCTTCATTTTTGGGTTTTCGTAGTAGTCTTTACTTTGCCCCTTTGACTTTTAGTTTTTGCCCTTTGCCCTTTAACATTTGCCCTTTCCCCAAAAACGCCAAAGCCCCACCGAAGCGGGGCTTTGAACAAAACATATAAATAGGGGCAAACATTATTTTAATACATTCCACCCATTCCGCCCATGCCTGGATTTGGCATAGCAGGTTCTTTATCGTCTTTGTTTTCAAAAATCACACATTCGGTTGTAAGCATCATACCAGCTATTGAAGCAGCATTTTCAAGTGCTACGCGTGCTACTTTAGCTGGATCAATAACGCCTGAACTGTATAGGTTTTCATATACTTCGGTGCGGGCATTGAATCCGAAATCATCTTTCCCATCTTTCACTTTCTGAACGATGATGGAACCTTCGAATCCTGCGTTCGCAACAATCTGGCGAAGTGGTTCTTCCAAAGCACGTTTTACGATTTTGAACCCAAGTTCTTCGTCCTGATTCTCGGTTTTTACGTTTTCGAGTACACTGATAGCGCGGATGTATGCAACACCTCCACCAGGGATAGTTCCTTCTTCAATAGCTGCGCGGGTTGCGTGAAGTGCATCAACAAAACGGTCTTTCTTTTCTTTCATTTCCATTTCGCTGGCTGCGCCAACATAAATTACAGCAACTCCACCGCTTAATTTTGCTAGGCGCTCCTGAAGTTTTTCGCGATCGTAATCGGAAGTGGTGGTTTCTATTTGCGATTTGATTTGGTTAACACGCGCAACAATACCTTCTTTGGCACCTTTGCCACTAACTATCGTTGTGTTGTCCTTGTCAATATTGATTTTTTCAGCTTGGCCGAGGTAACTCAGGTCAGCATCTTCCAAACGGTAACCTTGCTCTTCCGAAACAACTGTCCCACCGGTGAGGATAGCTATATCCTGAAGCATTTCCTTGCGGCGATCACCAAAACCAGGAGCTTTTACAGCGACAATTTTGAGTGAGCCACGGATTTTATTCACAACTAATGTTGCAAGTGCTTCCCCATCAACATCTTCGGAGATGATAAGTAAAGGACGGCCAGTTTGAACTACTTTTTCCAAAACTGGAAGAAGATCCTTCATGTTGCTGATTTTCTTATCGTGAATCAGGATAAATGGATTTTCGTAAACAACTTCCATTTTTTCGCCATCAGTAACGAAGTAAGGTGAAATATATCCACGGTCGAACTGCATTCCTTCAACAACTTTTACGGTTGTTTCAAAACCTTTAGCTTCTTCAATGGTAATAACACCTTCTTTGGTAACAGCTTTCATTGCTTCAGCAATTTTCTCACCGATAAAAAGGTCGTTGTTCCCCGAAATAGTAGCTATTTGTTTGATTTTTTCGTTGCTGTCGCCTACTTCTTTTGATTGTTTCTTGAGGTCGGCTACTACAAGAGCAACAGCTTTGTCGATACCGCGTTTCAAATCCATTGGATTTGCGCCTGCGGTTACATTTTTTAAACCAGTTGTAATGATTGACTGAGCAAGTATGGTAGCAGTGGTTGTACCATCACCAGCAATGTCGGCGGTTTTGGAAGCAACTTCCTTCACCATTTGGGCGCCCATGTTTTCAACAGGGTCTTTCATTTCAATTTCTTTGGCAACCGAAACACCGTCCTTGGTGATTTGTGGTGCGCCATAGGTTTTTTCGATAATAACATTACGGCCTTTAGGACCCAAAGTTACTTTTACAGCATTTGCCAAGGCGTCAACGCCTTTTTTCATGCGGTCGCGTGCTTCGCTTTCAAAAATTATTTCTTTCCCTTTCATATCTGAAGTTTTTTTAGGTTAAAATTAAATTACAGCCAAAATATCGCTTTCGCGCATGATCAAGTAGTCTTTGCCTTCGAAATTGATTTCGGTTCCGGAGTATTTGCCATACAATACCTGATCGCCAACTTTAACTGTGAGTGGCTCATCTTTTTTACCATTTCCAATGGCAACTACAATGCCTTTTTGTGGTTTTTCTTTAGCGGTGTCGGGGATGATGATTCCACCTGCTGTTTTTAGTTCGGCTGCTGCCGGCTCAACCAGTACTCGGTCGGCCAAAGGTTTAACATTTACCTGTGCCATGTTTGTTATTTGATTTTTATGTTAGGTGATTAATTAAATTTAATTTTTATAATCCGCTCTTTGTCATATTTCGTGCCAAACTGATACTTGAAAAATTAGAATATTATGATATTATGATTTTAAGAATATAATAATGAGATGATTATGTAATCTATTTGAGGGTTGGTGTGATAAATTGAATGTATTGCTAACTGACAAAAAAAAAGAATGTCAGAATGTGTGCGACATTCTGACATTCAAAATATTATTTTAACAATTACCTATTTCCCGTCTTTAGGCGGAGCTTGGAAATCCTGAACTGGTTGTGCGTTTTCGTCAATATTCTGACGGAGTTCAGTATCGCCTGTACCTTTATTGCTGCCACCGCGTGGGATAACAACTATTGACAGAAGGCAAAGTACCAATAAGGATACAGCTAATCCCCAAGTAAATTTCTCAAGAAAATCGGCAGTCTTACGAACACCCATATACTGATTTGAGGATGAAAAGTTTGATGCCAAACCGCCACCTTTTGAATTCTGGACTAAAACGACCAAGATCATCAGTACGCAGGCAATGAGGATCAAAACCGATACAAAAATAAAAGCATTCATATTCTCTTGTTTTTTATGTATTTATAAATGTGTTACTTACGATTATTCTCTATTTCTTTTATTCGGGCTGCAAAGTAACTACTTTTTTCGGGAATACGCAACATCAGTTTTTCATAAATTTTTATTGCCATCGCATAAAGTGCTTGTTTCTCATAAATGATAGCCAAAGTTTCGCTTACCAGGTCGTCGGGCAGGCTTGCGCTTTGCCGGGCATTATCTTCAGGATTGAAAAATTCCCGCTTTGGGGCACCGATACGGGGTTCCTCGCGTATAAACTTATCTACCAAATCATTATGCGGAGTTGCCTTAATATTTTTTGCAAATTGGCTTCCAATTTCTAATTCTGGCTCATTCAAATTTTCAGTTTCTGATTCCAGGATGTCAACCTCGCTCAAGCGCAGAAAAATATTATCAATAAGTTGGTTTCCGAAAGTCGGAACAACTGCTCTTTGATTGGAATCTGAATTTTCAACTATTTCAGGTTTAGTATCAATTTCTAAATCAACACTGTCTGATGGTACGTTATTTACAGTCGGAATTTTCTCAATTTCCTTTGATGAAATCTCCTCAAACTCCTTATTGTCAATAACAACTAATCCAGTAGCATCTTCAATAGTCGGTTGGTTAAACCCGATATTATTGTCAACATCGGTGTCAACTGTTCGAAAATCAGAAAGTTCAATCCTTTCAGGGGTAAAATTCAGTAGATTTTCGTTTTCTGTCTCTTCTTCCACAACAATGGTAACAAACTCAATAAGTTCTTTTAATTTGCCCCTGTCACCTGCATAAGTAGCAGCCGAATGAAGGGATTGAGTGTAATTGTCGTGACCAATATTAAATAAGTTCTTTGCCAACAACATGTGCGCAACCTGAAAATACGGATATTTATTAACCAAAGACGACAGCTCAGCTACAGTGCTGTTGTCCAAAAGTGATGGATTTTTTAAATACCGGTTAAAGGTTTCAGGTGACATGAGGTTGTTTGATGGTTGGTTGATTGGTCAATCAGTAGTCATTCAGTGGTTGATTAGCTAGTCATTCGGTGGTCATTCAGTGGTTGATTTAGTTGTCATTCAGTGGTTGATTCGGTCGTCATTCAGTGGTTGATTCAGTTGTCATTCAGTGGTTGATTCAGTTGTCATTCAGTGGTTGATTCAGTTGTCATTCAGTGGTTGAATCAGTTGTCATTCAGTGGTTGATTCAGTTGTCATTTGTGGTTGATTCAGTTGTCTTTCAGTGGTTGGTTCAGTTGTTATTTGTTGTCATTCAGTGGTTGATTCGTTCGTCATTTGGGATAAGTAAATTTCGTTCATCCAGTTCTATTTTCACATTCCCACATTCCCACATCCCCACATTTTCACATCCCCACATTCTCAAATCTCCACATCTCCACATTTTCAAATAAACCCTACCAATTCACAACTGCTTTATTAAAAATGTCCTGAGCCAATTCTTCGTTAATCAAATCTATAAGGGTTTCTTCAACATCGGCAAGCCTTTTCTGGGCATCGTAGTCGTAAAAACGCGAAAAACTGGTTTCAAAATCCTGCTTGGAATCCTGGGTATTGGTAAACCGTATGTTGACTGTGATTTTAAGCCGTTGCAACTGTGATTGCTGTTCTCCCGAAATTGCCACCGGCTCGGTTGTGTAGCCTGTAATCTCACCTTCAATATTCAGGTCGCCTTTTGAACTGACGAGCGAGAGGTTTGATTGGTTGGTGAATTTATCCCTGATTGCTTCGGTTAGTTTACGGCTAAGCGTAGGTTGTACCAAAAGCGCGTTGTTAGGCAAGTAACTGATGGAGATAGATTTAACACTTGGAGATATGCTTGCCCCAGTAAACGAATAGCTGCATGATTGAAAACTGCCGAATATAAATAATGCAACAAACCAACCAATCAGGGTTGGTAATCGTTTGGGGGTAAAAATCGAGATCTGCCTTTGGTTAACCTTTGATTCCATATTCCTTAATCTTACGGTACAAAGTACGTTCCGAAATTCCTAGTTCCCTAGCTGCATTGCGGCGGCGGCCTTCGTGTTTGTCGAGAGCGCGGCGTATAAGTTCAAGTTCGCGATCCTGTAGCGAAAGCGATTCTTCCATAATTTCACCATGAACAAAGGATTCATCATCAATAGTTTGATTCTTGTCCTGAACAAAAACCCGGCTCACTTCCTGACGTTGAGGTTCGCTTGAATAATGGTCGGGAATGTGGGTGGTGGAATCGTTGAAATGGGTAGCAACCTCATCATGACCAATTATTTCGCCAACTAATTTTTTTAAATCTGTAATATCGCGCCGCATGTCGAAAAGCACTTTATAAAGCAGTTCCCTTTCTGTCATCTCGTTGCCTTTGTTGGCATCTTTAAACAGCACCGGCAAATCGCGGCGGGTAGTTTCTGGTAAATAACGTTGTAGGGTGTCGCCCGAAATATTGCGGTTCCGCTCGATTATTGAAATTTGTTCGGTGAAATTTTTCAGTTGCCTGATGTTTCCGGTCCAGCGGTAATTGGAAAGCAATTGCTTGGCTTCCTCGTCAAGTTCGAGGGCGGGCATCCTGTATTTTTCGGCGAAATCGGAAGCGAATTTCCTGAACAACAGGAATATGTCTTCTTTCCGTTCGCGCAAGGCGGGCACAGCAATTGGAACAGAACTTAATCTGTAAAACAAATCCTGCCGGAACTTTCCTTGATCCACCGCAACCGGGACATCAACATTTGTAGCGGCAACAACACGAACATCGGTTTTTTGGCTTTTGGATGAACCAACTTTAAAAAACTCGCCCGACTCAAGAACACGCAACAAACGGACTTGGGTTGACAAAGGCAATTCGGCCACTTCGTCCAGAAAAATTGTTCCGCCATTGGCAACTTCAAAATATCCTTTACGGGCTTCGTGGGCACCTGTGAACGAACCCTTTTCGTGCCCAAAAAGCTCCGAATCTATTGTGCCTTCAGGGATTGCCCCGCAATTGACTGCAATGTAAGACCCATGTTTACGCGCACTGAGGTGGTGTATGATCTGCGGAAATATTTCTTTCCCAACCCCACTTTCACCAGTAATCAAAACACTCAAATCAGTGGGTGCCACCTGCCGGGCAATATCTATCGCCCTGTCGAGCAAAGGTGAATTGCCAATAATACCAAAACGCTGTTTTACCGAAATTATATCCATCGTTGAATGAAGCCTTTAAAGCTTTAAAAACGCAAAGTTAATGCTATTATTGAGAAGTTATTTATCTCTTTAACGATTTTTGGCAGTATTGCTGACAAAATGACAAAGCAACTGTTTGCTGTGAAAAATGTTTCCGCACAAATAAAAAAGCCAGACAAGTATCCGGCTTTTATTAAGATTTGGTATTGAGCAAATTATTTTCTGATTACAGCACCTAATTCTTTTTCAAATACTTCGGTAAGGCGTTTCATCAATTTTTCTATATCGTTGTCGGTCAATGTTTTTTGATCATCTTGCATGGTGAAACTAATCGCATACGATTTTTTACCAGCTTCGATCTTTTCCCCTTCATACACATCAAAAAGGTTTACCGAACGCAAAATCCCTTTGCCATTGCGGTTTGCAAGTGCTGTGATTTCTGAGAATTTTACACCCTTATCCAACAGCAGAGCAAGGTCGCGGCGCACTTCGGGGTAACGGGATATTTCAGCAAATTTCACGCTGTCGGGTTTAACCTCACGCAATAAGTTCGTCCAGTCAATTTCTGCGTAGTAAACTTCTTGTTTGATGTCAAACTGCTTGAGGATACCGCTATTAAGCTTTCCTAAATTAAAAATAGGCTTGCCATTTAGGGTATAAGATTCGCCCATGGCAAACAACTTGGCATCAGTTTCGGAAGCAATAAGTTTTTGGGTATTGATGCCAGCTTTGCGGAGAGTTGCAAAAACCAATGATTTAAGAAAGTGATAATCAGATTTTTGCGAAGCCATGTACCAACTTTCATTTTGTTGGTTTCCGGTAACAAAAATGGATATTTTTTTCCTCTCCGAATATTTTCGTGTTACATCCTTGCTTTCGGAATAAGCCGGAAGGTAAGTATATACGTTGCCAAACTCGAAAAATTTAAGGTCGGGCATACGCCGGTTAATATTATAGGAAACACTTTCGAGGCCACTAAAAAGCAATGTTTGACGCATAATGCCAAGCTCGCTACTCAAGGGGTTCAGTATTTTTACACATTCATCAAAATTAAACACTTCCGATTTTTCGTAATAGGCTGAGCTGCTGAGCGAATTAGTGAGTATTTCGTTAAACCCGTTATTGCTTAAAAAATCAGCTAATTTCTGCTGAAGCCTTTCCGGATCTGGTTTTCGGCTATAAGAAAGGGATGAGTGCAGCGAATTGCTCAGGTCAATATTGTTATACCCATAAATCCGAAGGATTTCTTCAACCACATCAGCTTCGCGGGTAACATCAACTTTAAACGGAGGGATAGAAAGTTGCAAACCGGATTCGTTTTCCGAAAGTATTTCTATTTCAAGTGAAGAAAGTATGTTTTTAATGGTTTGATTGTCAATTTGTTTACCAATCAAAGTGTTGATGCGATGATATGAAACTTCCACTTTGAAATTTTCGACAGGTCGAGGATACACATCAACAATTTCGGAAGAAATAGTTCCTCCTGCAATTTCCTTGATAAGCATGGCAGCACGTTTCAACGCGTAAACTGTGATGTTTGGGTCGGCACCGCGCTCGAAACGGAAAGAAGCATCTGTTTTTAATCCGTGCAGTTTTGATGTTTTCCGTACATGGGTTCCATCGAAATAGGCACTTTCAATAAAAATAGAAGTAGTTTTTTCGGTCACGCCCGATTTTGCCCCGCCAAAAACACCTGCAATACACATAGGTTCAGCGGTATTGCATATCATCAGGTCGTCAGCTCCCAAACTGCGTTCAACATCGTCGAGGGTTAAAAATTTGGTGCCAGCCGGCATTTTTTTTACAACAACTTTATTGCCAGTTATTTGGCCAGCATCGAACGCATGTAGCGGCTGTCCTGTTTCCATCAACACATAATTGGTAACATCAACAATGTTATTGATTGGGCGAATGCCAACAGCTTTCAATTTATTGCAAAGCCATTCAGGCGAATCCTTAACCTGTATGCCGCTTAAAGTGATTCCGGAATAACGTAAACAGGCTTCGGTATTTTCGATTTCAACCGAAATAGGAAGGGAATTGTTGTCAATTGCAAAACTATCAACTGATGGACGCGACAAAGAAACAGGCTTATGTTGTTTTTCCCTGTTATTGATGGCGGTTACCAAATCGCGCGCCACACCTATGTGCGAAGTGGCATCGGCGCGGTTGGGTGTAATTGCAACTTCCAATACAACATCAGAATCCACTCCGAAATACTCGGCTGCCGGCGATCCAACAATGGCATTATCACCGAGTACCATGATCCCGGAATGTGAATTTCCAAGGCCGAGTTCGTCTTCGGCACAAATCATCCCATCGCTGGGTTCGCCGCGGAGCTTTCCTGCTTTTATGGTAAATGATTCCTCTCCTTTGTAGAGTACCGTTCCAATAGTAGCAACCGGAACCCGTTGCCCGGCGGCAACATTTGGCGCACCACAAACAATATCAAGCACTTTCCCGTTGCCAACATCAACTTTGCAACAAGTGAGTTTATCTGCATTAGGATGTTGGCGTGTAGAAAGCACATGGCCAATCACTACACCCTTTAAACCGCCTTTAACCGATTCAAACTCTTCGATACCTTCTACTTCGAGACCACAGTCAGTGAGTATTCTAGCCACTTCTACTGGGGGAAGGCTGACATTTACATACTCTTTCAGCCATTTATAGGAAATCTTCATCTTAAATTCTTTAAAATTCTTTTTAGACGCGCAAAATTAGGGATAATTTGCTTTGAAAGTGCTTTACGGTGAGTAAAGAAGTAAAAGCATTCGATGCAATTGTAAATATACAATTCTGAAACTTGTAGTAATTTTCGATTATTTTCCCATTGCGTAATTTTCAGATAATCAAATTGATTAATGTGTAATTTTGTGAAAATTTTTACCAAACTAAAAACTACGTTTTGAAAAAAACTATCATATCCTGCTTTATCCTCATTTCCTTTGCGTTGCTTTTGGGCAGTTGGGGTGCTGTAGGCCATAAAAAAATAAGCGAATCATCTTCGCTCTCTTTTAATCCACAAATGCAGGATTTTTTGGCTTGGGTTGACTTTCTGCGCGACCATGCTTCTGATGCCGATTACCGGAAGGATACGGACCCAACCGAAGGGATGAAACATTATTTGGATATTGACAATTATCCTGAGTTTATCGCTTCTGGAACCATCCCACAAACCCTGGATTCGGCTATTGCGCTTCATGGCATTGCTTTTGTTGAGGGTAATGGTATTTTGCCTTGGGCCACAGTGCGCACTTTCGATTCGTTGCGCAATTGCATGCAACGCCTCGATTTTACAAAAGCTCAGATTTTTGCCGCCGATTTAGGCCATTATGTTGCCGATGGCCATATACCATTGCATATTACAAAAAACTATAATGGACAGCTTACAGGGAATACTGGCATACACTCACGTTATGAATCAACCATGATTAATGCACGTATTGGAGAGATTGTATATTCTGGCGAAGATGCAACTGAAATAACCAACGTTAACCAATACATTTTCGATTATCTATACGCAAATTTTATTTATTGTGATTCGGTGATAGCTGCCGACAATTATGCCAAATCACAATCATCTACTTACTCGTCAGCAGTTTACAAAAATGCGCTTTGGGCAAAAAGCAAGAGTTTTACTATACCTTTGTTCGAAAAGGGGGCACATGCCTTGGCGGCATTAATTTATACTGCGTGGTTGCAAGCTGGCAGCCCTTCGCTGACAGCATCTAAAATATCAGATCCAATTAGTCTTAGCAATGCAATTTTGGAACAAAACCATCCAAACCCGTTTGTGGCTTCGACGGAGATTAGTTTCACACTCAACCAAAACTCAAAAGTGTTATTGCAAGTCAGGGATATAGATGGTTCAACTGTTGCAACATTGATTGATAAAACACTTCCTATTGGAAAACAAACCACTGCATGGGTTCCTGACTCACTTGCTTCGGGACTGTATTATCTGGTGCTCAATACCGGTAAATACATTCAGGTTAAAAAGATGGTTTATTTAGGTAAGAAGTAAGGAAGTTATTGGCTGGGATGAAATATATGACAAATAGCAGATTGCAATTTTTTATAGTTCTTTCAAGATGGAGGTAGTAAAGTAAAATTCGGATTAAGAGCGTAATAGTGTAGCTTATCCTAATTTTGAAAATCCTTAATTTTTGTCGCTAACTGATCATTGCCCAATCTGATTTTTTGCTGTTTAAATAGTGTAAATATCGGATAATCCTTTGATTTTCTTGCTTTTCGAGCTTTGGGTCTTCATTCAGGAGTTTTTGGGCAACATTCCGGGCAATACGCAATAACTGTTCATCTTTCACAATATCAGCTAATTTCAGGTCAAGGACTCCACTTTGTTTTGTTCCTTCGAGGTCGCCGGGCCCACGAAGTTTCAGGTCAACATCCGAAATTTCGAATCCATCAGTTGTGCGTACCATGGTTTCTATCCGTGTGCGGCCATCAGCAGAAAGCTTAAAACCTGTGAGTAAAATACAATGCGACTGGTCGGCACCACGCCCAACCCGTCCGCGAAGTTGATGCAATTGGGATAACCCAAACCTTTCGGAATTTTCGATTACCATAACCGATGCATTCGGGACGTCAACACCAACTTCAATTACGGTAGTTGCTACAAGTATTTGTGTTTCCCCATTTTTAAACCGGAGCATTTCTGCATCTTTATCTTCAGCCTTCATGCGGCCATGAACCATGCATAAAGTGTATTGAGGAGACCGGAAGACCTGCTTCAGGTGGTCAAATCCTTCGGTAAGGTTCTTTAAGTCAAGGGTTACCGATTCGTCAATTAAAGGGTAAACAACATAGATTTGTCGGCCAAGGGCGATTTGCTGCCGCATGAAATTATATACCTTTTCGCGGCCCGATTCATAAAAATGATAGGTTTTTATTGCTTTTCGCCCAGGTGGCAACTCGTCAATTACCGAAACATCCAAATCCCCATAAACAGTCATAGCCAAAGTACGGGG
>CAJAXK010000221.1 GCA_903946925.1 uncultured Bacteroidales bacterium
GTGCTTTATTGGCACTGGTCGCCAAATTATGGTTGGGACATGAATTTCCAACTTCAGGGATACAACGAAACCCTTATCACTTATATAATGGCGGCTGCTTCGCCAACGCATACTATTCCTGCCTCAGCTTATACACAAGGTTATGCACGGAATGGTGGCATAAAAAATGGAAAATCGTTTTACGGATATACATTGCCCGTTGGGTACGACTATGGTGGGCCATTGTTTTTTGCCCATTATTCCTTTCTGGGGCTAGATCCTCGGAACCTTTCGGATGCTTATGCAAATTACATGGTTCAAAACACAAACCACTCACTTATCAATTGGGCTTATTGTGTGAACAACCCGAAGAAATTCCCAAATTACAATTCTTCGTGCTGGGGCTTAACCGCTGGCGATATTCCAAACGGTTATGGGGTTAGCGAACCTACCAACGACCGCGGAGTAATAACCCCAACAGCAGCGGTTTCATCACTACCGTTTTCGCCGGTTCAAAGTATGGATGCAATCAGGTATTTCTACTTTATACTCGGCGATAAACTTTGGGGCGATTATGGATTTTATGATGCTTTTGATGTACATTCAAACTGGTGGGCCAGTAGTTACATCGCCATTGATCAAGGACCACAAATCTGCATGATCGAAAATTACCGCACAGGCTTGCCTTGGAACCGTTTTATGAGTGCCCCCGAAATACAGGCGGGTCTTACAAAGTTGGGGTTCAGTTACAAATAAATTGGGAAAGAGTTACCTCCAACCTGATAAAGTTTGAGTACTTAAAGTGCCTTGAGTGCCTAAAGTATTTAAAGTGCCTAAAATGTCTAAAGTACTAGAAGTGCCTAAAGTTATATCTGTAATATGTTTGCAAATGTTAAGGCCAATCCAAAAACTTAAAAATGAAGAAAGCCACTAAGGCTCTATGATACAAAGTTTCACAAAGCATTGTTATTCAGCATTATAAACTTAGTGAAGCTTAGAGAATCAGTGCCTTTGTGGCAAAAAAGACTTTTCGGATTAGATTCAATTAAACACTTGAAATACCTTATTATTTTGTCAATCAAAAAGTTCCCGACAAATAAATACAGCAATTAAAAAGGAAGGAAATGAAAAAATTATTATTGGTAATCTTCATTCTTGTTGTTTCAATACATATTGGATTTGGCCAAACCAAAACCTCTGAATTGAAAACAATTGCTGCCAAAACTCTGAAGGACAAAATTGCAGGAGGCTGGGCCGGTAAAATGATAGGCGTTACGTATGGTGCACCTGTCGAATTCCGTGCACTTGGGATTACTTACGAAGATTCAATAAAATGGACCCCAAAAGATATTCGTGGAAGCATGTGGCAGGACGACATTTATGTTCAGCTCACTTTTATGATGACCATGGATAAATACGGCATGGATGCACCTGCTAAAAAATTCCAGGAAATGTTTGCCAAAGCAGGCTACATGCTCTGGCACGCCAATGTTCAGGCACGAAAAAATTATTACGATAGCATTTTCCCTCCCGCATCAGGCAGACCTGAGTTTAATTCACATGCCGACGATATAGATTTTCAGATTGAAGCTGATTATCTTGGGTTTATGTGTCCCGGCATGCCCAATACAGCATCAAGTATGTCTGTCAAAATCGGACATATCATGAATTATGGCGATGGCTTATTTGGCGGGATTTTTCTCTCAGCCCTTTATACCCATGCTTTCTTCGAAAACAATATCCCCGTAATTATTGAGAAATCGCTCAAATCAATCCCGGTAGAAAGCGATTATGCCAAAATTATCGCCGATGTTATCAGGCTACACAAACATTATCCGAACGACTGGAGAGCCGCGTGGAAAGAATTGCAGGCCAAATGGGGCCATGACCATTTTTGCATGGCCGGCGACAATTTTAATATTGACGCAAAGTTCAACGGGGCATTTATTGTAATGGGGCTTCTGTATGGCGATGGGGATCCGATGAAAACAATGGAAGTTACCACGCGTTGCGGTCAGGATGCCGATTGCAACCCAAGTAATGCCATGGCTTTGCTGGGTGTGATCATTGGTTTCGATAAACTGCCGCAGGAAATGAAAGAAGGTGTTAGCTTTATGGGCGATTCCTTATTTATAAACACCGATTATTCGTTTAACAAAGCGGTTGAAAACACATACCAGTATGCCCTTAAGCTCGTGGCCGAAAATGGTGGCAAAGTTGCTAAAAATGAAATTACAATAGCACAACAGGTGCCAGTTGCTGCCCCAATGGAAGTATCTTTTCCAAATGTTGTGTTGGATAAGAAAATATCCATTTTTGATAAGCAAGCCTGGACTTTTACTGGAAGCTGGCAGACCTACAAAAAGCTTGGTAACCCTGGCGAAAAGCCGCGTGAGCAATCGGAATTTGCCGAAAAAGCTGGTGATGCTATTGAATTCGGTTTTTCGGGAACTGGTGTTTCCATTGATGGCAATTGGGTAAAGGACGGTGGTAAAGCAGATGTGTTTCTCGATGGGAAATTTGTGCGCAGCATTGATACCTATTACGATTACAACAAGCAAGAGCACGAAAATGTAACGATTTGGCATGTTACAGGGTTGGCCGACACCCAACACA
>CAJAXK010000222.1 GCA_903946925.1 uncultured Bacteroidales bacterium
AGGTGAAGCTGTGTTTTGCTACGCACATGCCAACGCAGTTTACCTTCGGCTACATCTGCGTAAAATTTCTATAAGGCCAGTCCCTAAAACCTCGAAATTTACAATATTTACATAGATCCGTCCGAACCGGTTTTGCCCCAAACAAGAACTTTCTTACGAAGGACTGGCCTTATAAAAATACAATAGCGGTTCTTAGACGGAGGTATGTGCGGACGGCTGGTGCGTAGCAATACACAGCAACGACAAAAGCCTGGAATTGTGCCATCTAACATGCCTTGTATTGCGGGAAAACACCTGCGGCTTAGAAACGCATTGTATTTTTATATAGCCTTGATTTTTGGTTACTTTTTGATCAAGCAAAAAGTAAAAAACTAAAATATTTTGACCTAAGTTTTGGTTTTGATGACAGTCAGATAGTACCTCAAAAATAAGAATTAGCCATAATTTGGTTAATTCTTATTTTCCCCATTCGTTATAAAACCAAAAAAGCTGCTGAGTTACCAGACTCAACAGCTTTTATACTGAGAAAACGAGGTGATTTAGTGCGAAAAGATATTGTTTACGTTCCTGTAACCAGATAAAGGTTTGTTCCAATCGTAATACTGTGTTCCGCTCGATTCGCCCCACTGGAAAAATTTGAGGTGGGCCTCGGTAACCTGAACTTTTTCGACCGGATAATCAAAAGGGCTCGAAATGTCGATTGCATAAGGCAGGTTCTTCTCCGTTACATAATAGCGGCCGCTTGCAGGGTTACTGTTATCCTGGCCTGTGCCTAAGAGCGATTGGTTAGCCAAATCGGTGGGCGGGTTGTCAATAAGATGTACTTCGCGCGTCCTGTCCTGATTAATTATCATAAACGGGTTGTATGGAGGCAGCCCCATGGTGCCCAAGGCAACAGGCGATGTTAGATTAATAGTAACTGTGAGTTCTTGCGGTTCAACATACGTGGCTCCCGGTGTAGTATTTACACCTAATGAGGCTCCTCCCGGATAAGGCAGTTGGTGAAATCCATTATCGAAAACTATAATGGTTGCTTTCGATTGGTTAGCTTCGGTTCCATTGTCATTCAGAAAGACGTATTGTACTTGACTGGTATTGACATCGTTACCTGTAACACTTGCTATCAAACTTGGTGCAATGGGCAATTGAATCCCAAACCCATTTTTATAACTGGCACCCATAGCTTTAAGCGTAGCCCTTAATTTTATCTGCACCACTTTGTTTTGCCCATTGGTTATTTGGTTAAAATTGTAGTCAACCACCATATCGTTAAAATCATAATCCCCTTTTGCAGGCCATAAATCTTCAAACGCAAGTGTTGAAAAAACGTTTTCTGAAGGGTAAAAATTGTTAAATGCCTTGGTTGCATCGGTTGGGTATGAATCAAAATTATTCGAAATCCCATCACCATCGGTATCATTGCCAGTATAATTAGGTATTGCAATGTTTGAAGTGTTTACTGCAGCAATTGGGTCGGCGGTTACATAAAAAATGGCATCGTTAAAATCATTGTCAGTAGATCCGTCGCGTCTTTGATCTTCAAAACTCAACAGGAATTTCCCCCTACCAATATCATTCAATAAGATAGTATGTTGTTTCTTATCCGCAGCAGCTTCAGGATTAAGATTTTTATCTGAATATACTATCCAGTTTCCATTGGTAATGGTACTGTTGCGGAAACCATCGGCGATTAAGACCCAACCTATTTCGGTTCCAGGTGCAAATTGGCCTAAATAAACCTTATTACCCGAATTGAGGCCACCACTACTTCCGGCAAATGAAGTATTTGGGAAAACAATGTTTATAGTGTCTATTTGCGATACTGCTGTAGGGCGGTTGCCAGTTTGGTATTTGTAAAAGCCCAACACGTTCCTATATCCGGCACCTTCGTGAACAAAAGTTACCCAAACATTGCAAGCATCGGTTAAAATAAGATTGTGTTCGTTGGTGGAAGCGAAGTATTGTGGGTGGCTGGTTGGTGCCGCGATGTATTCAGGGAGTGTTGCATTTATATCGGAAATCATTGTGGCATCAATTACATCATTGGGAGTTACCAGATAATTGGGCACACCATTGCTGGCATAAGTCCCCATAGGTTTAAAAACAGAGTTAGTGGATTTAAAAATGGCTTCGCCACCGTTTTTAAATTTTACCGGTTCTTTTTTCCCGCCAAGGGTAAGGTTTAACGAGCCTCCTGAAACTTTTACCTTCTGCATATTGCAAAACCCAATGGCTGAGGTACCAACTGCCAGCGAATCAACTCCGGCTGGAATTTTATAATCCGAAGCAAATACGCCATTATTATCACTAACCCCACTTAAAATAAGGCTGCCTCCATTATCTGGAAAATCGGTGTAAATTTCTACTTTTATATTAGGCACAGGCGAATTTGCATTGTCGAGGGTCGTGATTTTTACACCAACGGCTTGCGTGGTTGCAAATTTAAAATCTGGGCTTACCTTCATGTCCTCCATTTTTGTGGAGGCTGCCACCGGGTCGTTTACATCCTTGCGGCACGAAACTATTGAAAATGTCGTCATTACTGATAGTGCAATGATTCCGAAGTAAGTGAATTTATTTTTCATTTTTTCTTTTTTTAGCAAAGTTAAACTGTATTTCAATAGAATTTCAATAATAGTGCCAAAGTTGTATTATCTCTGATAAACAGTATTTTATAAAATGGCAGTATCAAATAACATCTCAAATTGATACTATTTTCTCAAATTGAGCCAATTGCTTTTGTTGATGCTGTTGCAAGTGTTCGAGGCCTGATTGTTGACCTGCCTAACAAGCCTGGTTTTGGCAAATAGCAATAAAACCAAAAGCTGCCGAACCCAAAGGACGGCAGCTTCTTGGCTTCATTTTTTAAGGTTTGTGATTAGTGCGAATAGATGTTACTAACCGCCCGGTATCCTGTTAAAGGTTGGTTCCAATCGTAATATTGTGTGCCACTCGATTCGCCCCACTGGAAAAATTTAAGATGGGCCTGTGTAACCTGCACTTTTTCGATAGGATAATCGAAAGGGCTTGAAATATCAATTGCATAAGGCAGGTTCTTTTCTGTTACATAATAGCGGCCACTTGAAGGTACACTGTTATCGTGTCCTGTGCCTAAAAGCGATTGGTTGGCCAAATCGGTTGGAGGGTTATCTATTAAATGCACTTCGCGCGTCCTGTCCTGGTTAATTATCATGAATGGGTTGTAAGGCGGAAGCCCCATGGTTCCCAAAGCAACAGGCGATGTTAGATTAATAGTAACTGCGAGTTCTTGCGGTTCAACATAAGTTGCTCCCGGTGTAGTATTTACACCTAATGAGGCTCCTCCCGGATAAGGGAGCTGGTGAAATCCATTATCGAAAACTATAATAGTTGCTTTCGATTGTCCGGCTTCGGTACCATTGGCGTTTGTTACGATGAAGGATTGGCTTATATCATTGCCTGTAACACTTGCTATCAAGCTTGGCGCGATAGGCAATTGTATCCCAAACCCATTTTTATAACTGGCTCCCATTGCTTTAAGTGAAGCCCTTAGTTTTATCTGCACCACCTTATTTTGACCATTTGTAATTTGGTTAAAATTATAGTCAACCACCATATCGTTAAAATCGTAATCCCCTTTTGCAGGCCACAAATCTTCAAACGCAAGTGTTGAAAAAACGTTCTGTGATGGATAAAAATTATCAAAAGCCTTAGTTCCATCGGTAGGATAGTCGTCGAAATTGTTAGAAACCCCATCGCCATCGGTGTCTGAACCTGTATAATTAGGGATTGGAATATTCGAAGTATTTATAGCCGTTATCGGATCGGCGGTTACATAAAATATGGCATCGTTAAAATCGTTGTCGCAACCGGAGCCACCATCGCGTTTTATGTCTTCAAAACCCATAAGGAATTTCCCCCGGCCAATATCATTCAGGAAAATGCTATGCTGCCTAACGCTTGGGCTAACTTCAGGGTTCAGGTTTTTATCCGAATAAAAAATCCAGTTGCCATTAGTTAGAGTTGTTCCACGGAAACCATCAGCAATTAAAACCCAGCCTATTTCAGTTCCAGGTGCAAATTGGCCCAGATAAACTTTATTGCCCGAATTTAAGCCTCCACCGCTATTGGCAAACGAAACATTTGGGAAAATTATATGAACAGTATCAATAGCAGCCACTGTAGCAGGAGGATTATTTGTGTTGTATTTATAAAATCCCAGCACGTTGCGGTAACCGGCACCTTCGTGAACAAAAGTTACCCAAACATTGCATGCCTGATTGAGCACAAGATTTGATTCGTTGCCTGTGGCAAAGTATTGAGGATGACCGGTTGGCGCAGCTATTCGTTCAGGAAGTGTGGCATTGATATCCGAAATCATGACTGCATCAATTACGTCGTTTGGTGTTACAAGATAATTTGGCACACCACTGCTGTTATACGTTCCCAAGGGTTTAAAAACTGAATTTGTTGATTTGAATATCGCTTCACCACCGCTTTTAAACTTTAAAGGTTCTTTTTTCCCTCCAAGGGTGAGGTTCAGAGATCCACCTGATATTTTAACTTTTTGCATATTGCAGAAACCAATAGCTGAGGTACCAACTACCAAAGAATCGACACCTGCAGGGATTTTATAATCCGATGCAAAAACCCCATTGTTATCGCTGGCTCCACTCAAGATTAAACCACCGCCACTTTCGGGAAAATCGGTGTACACTTCAACCTTGATGTTAGGAATAGGCGCATTTGCATTGTCGAGAGTCAGAATTTTAACGCCAACTTCCTGAGAAGTTGAAAATTTAAAATCAGGGCTAATCTTCATATCCTCCATTTTGGTTGAAGGTGTTACCGGATCATTTGAATCCTTATGGCACGAAACGCTTGAAAATGCCAACATTAATAATGAGGCGATGAATCCGAAGTAAATATTATTATTTTTCATTTTACTGTTTTTAGCAATGTTAAATTGAATAGGTTTAGTTATTTCAAGAAGTATGCCAAACTCATTTATGTATTGATAACGTGTACATTACACAATAGAGAAGGTAAATAAAGTCTCAAATTGTGTTCATTTTCTCAATTTGATTCAAATGTTGCAAGTGCACAAAACAATGGGCTTTTTAACCCGCACTTCGTTCCATTTATAGCTTTTACGGCTAAAAGTAATCAGTTAAACCGGTAATTTAAACCTCATTACAACTTCACCGGTTTGCTTGTTCACTTCGATGGTTTGGTTTTCGAGGCCCATATCCTTGCCTGTTGACATTTTAAAAAGCCCGGCAAGGAATTGCATCCCATTGTTCATTACCTGTTCTATTTCAATTGCTTTTGCATCTGATTCCCGTTGGTTTTCAGCTGCTTTTACATCCGAAATATCTGGATTTTCCTGTTGATCTTCAGGTTCTTCTAGCACATCAAAAGTGTCAGGTTCCGCTTGGGTTTCGGCCACTTCAGGGATTTGGGGTTCGGGAATTGCCAACTCAGGCTCAAGAGTCGCTGCATTTTCGGTCTCGGCAATAAATTCTTCGAGCTGTTGGATGAATTGGGAGCGGCCTTTGGTAGAAAAATCAACCGAATTGGTTTCGCTTGCCCCATCCAAAACCCCATCGAAAAGGTTTTGTTTGACCAACAAGCCCGAGGCAATCTGCTGTTCGATGGAGTTGCGCGTGATGAAATTAAAAATGGTGAGTTTGTTGCTTTTTTGGCCTAACCTGTCGATACGGCCAATACGCTGGTTTTTCTTTGAAGGGTTCCAGGGCAGCTCAAAATTTATTAGCGTATCGGCAACCTGAAGGTTCAATCCTGTTCCTCCGGCTTCGGTTGACAGGAATATTTTGCAATGTGGGTTTGTCTCGAATTTTTTGATGAGTTCGCCACGGAGTTTCACCGGAACATTGCCGTTAAGTTCGGCAAAACCAATGTTGTTTTCGCGCAAAATATAGCCAATCAGCTTGTGTACCTTCACCCATTCCGAAAAGATTATTATTTTCCGATCCGAGTTGGCCACATCGAGTTTTTCCAACAAAATATATTTCAGCTCCTCCAGTTTTGGCGATTCGTTGGTTTCTTCGTCGATCAAATACGTGGAGTCGCAAACCATGCGCATACTGGCCAATAAGAGTTGCAATTTTTGCAAATCGTAAGGGGTCATAAATTTCTTACGGATTATCTGCGCAATTCCCTTTGCATAGGATGCGTGATAATCGGCCTGCAAAGGCGATAGGTTGAGCGGTACATTAATTTGCTGAACGTTGGGCAGTTGATCGAGCACTTTCCGTTTTTCGCGGCGTATCAGTATCGGTTCGAGCCTTTTGTTGAGGTTTTGCAGGTTGTAATACCCATTTATTTTGTTGTGCTTTTCGGGATCGAACAGGCAATGTTGGTAAGAAAATTCCCACAAAGGGCCAAAGAAATAGGGATCAATGGCTCCAACAATGGAGAAAATATCAATCAAACGGTTTTCGATGGGCGTTCCTGTAATAATTAGTACATGTTTAAACTGCAACCTGCGGATGGAAGATGCTGTTTTTGTTTCGAAATTCTTGATGCGTTGCGCCTCATCGAGAATAAGGAAATCGAAGCCGGCTTTGTTTATTGCAAGGTGGTCGCGCAGTATGGTTTCGTAATTGATGATAAAAAAGAAATGGTTTTCGTCTTTGTACTGATTCTCGCGCTCGTCAGGAAGCCCTTGGATTACCAAGGCTTTTTCGTTTGTAAACTTTTCGATTTCCTTTTTCCACTGCTCTTTGAGCGATGCAGGACAAACTATCAGGGTTTTCCTGAAATCGAAGACCTGCTTTTTTATTACAGCTACACCGATGGCCTGAAGGGTTTTGCCCAGACCCATTTCGTCGGCTATTATAGCGGCTTTACGGAAAACGGCAAAATCAATGCCCTCAATTTGATACGGATATAGATCGGCGGTTATTGGCGAATAGTCCAGCTCGTAGGTTTGTTTCAGGTTTTCGAGGACTTCTTCCTCAAAGGCAATTTCAACTTTTTCCCTTACTTCGGGACGTATGCGAATAAGCGGAAAATTTGACGCTTCCTCAATAAACCCGAGAAAACTTTTAATATCGGAATCTTCGATAAAAGTCGCTTTTTTAAAATATCGCGAAACCAAAAGCTGCTCATCAACAGGCATTGGGCGGGGATAATGCCACGAAATTTTATATTCGTTCAGCGGGTCGCAAAATATTTCGATAAAAGGATAGTTTTTGCTTAACCTGTCGAAAAGCGCTTTGTCCTCTTTCAGTTTCCTGAATGCGTACATAATGTGTTTGGTGGTGCCAAGCTTGTTAACCCGCGAATCCATGCTGTCGCTGTAGCCAGTTTCGTTATCGAAGTCGCGCAGGAAAACCTTATATTTTATGCCTGTATCGCTAACAAGGATATGGTCGCCGTAAATATTGGAAGCCCATTTTATGCGGTATTTGGCCTTATCAGCTTTTTGCCGCCTTTCCTCCATCACCCTTTTTACCATACCCTCGCGGGTATATTTTTTATGCTCCACTTCTTCTTTTGGGTCAAGGAACCTTAATTCGTTTTCCACTTGCAACAAACAGGCATACGTATTCCGTTCCCATTCAACACGTTTGCCATCCTGCGAGGGGAAAACACCATCTTCGGAACAATGTATCGAATACTCGGCCTGGCCTTTGCCATGCTCTAAATCAACAATCAATTCGAACCTTACAGCCGATTGCGACAAAACCTGGCAACCGTTATTGTTGAACAGTATTTCGCCAAAGGCAAGTTCCGTGAGGTCTAAATGCCCTTGCAGCTTCTCGATTTGCTGCTCGATTATTTCTTTTAATAGCATCTCTTTGGGGTTTCGATTAAAAATTCACTTGTATGCAAATTTACAATTGTTTGGAGCTTTTCCAATTATTAAGCAATTGTTTATTGCACTAAAAACTGCTCGATTGGCGGATATTTGAAAGATCTAAAAAGAGGCCACTCCGAAAAGTGTTTTTTCGCCACAAGGGCACAAAATCTCTAAGTTCACTAAGTTTATAACACTGAATAACATCGCTTTGTGAACCTTGGTGTTATAGTGCCTTATTGGCGGTTCTTCATATTTAGGTTTTCGTAGCGGACCCGAAAAAATACTTTAGGGAAGTTTTTCAATTTTCACTTTTCCTATCTTCTGCATTTCCCCCGATTCGTAAATCGTGAAACCTGCGACATCTTGCTTCGCTTTAGAAATCATACTTTTAGCTACCACATCGGCATGAATCCCTTTGTAATTCAGCAGTTTGCCAATAAATAGAAATCCAAGTGAATCCATTACCAACTGCGCTATTTTTTCGCCAGCACGTTTTTCAGTACGGTTTCCCATAAGCAGCGAAGGCCTGAAAATTTGAATTTGAGGAATTGATAGTTTACTCACCGCCATCTCCATTTCGCCTTTTACGCGGTTGTAAAATATCCCTGATTTAGAAGCAGCGCCCATGGCACTCACTATCAAAAACCTTTTAACTTTATTAGCCTCGCACCATTTACCGAGGTTTACTACATAAGTGTAATCAACTTTGTAAAAAGCCTGCTGCGAACCGGCGGTTTTAATAGTTGTGCCGAGTGCACAAAACACATCGTCGATGGCAATATTTAGTTTTAACAACCCAACCGAATCAAAATCAATGATTTGCTCAATTACTTTTGGGTTTGTTATACCAATCGGCTTTCGGGTAATTATAACAATGTTTTGGTATTCGCCATCGGCCAACAATTGATTGAGGAGGCTATTCCCAACCAAGCCACTAGCCCCGGCAATCAGGGCATTTCGCTTTTGCATTTTTATACGGTTTAAAATGAATAAAGGTAGTGGTTTTTATCGAACGTTATGCTAAATATGATATTTTCGGCTAATTCTTGCAATAAAAGCTGGCTTGTGTGCCTGGGTTGAATAACTGGATTTGAAACCACAAAATCCTATTTCTGAAAGTGCGGCTATTCGATGGGGCAAATATCGTGGCAATTCGGTATCTTTACCCAGGCTAAACATTATTTTGATGTGTTGAAGGGCTTTAGAGTTTTTAACTTTTTTTGACTGTGTTTCAAGTCGTTTTCATTGTCCTTTGTCTTGACACAAAGGACCAACTTAGCGAAGCGATCTCATAAGCTCCTTTGAAAATAAGCAATGGGCGAATAAAAGTCAAGGCTTTATAGAAATTTCACACATCTGTACACCTCGGCAAACACCCGCAAAACAAGGCTTGACAGTTTGGGTACAACGACCTGGAAGTAGGCGAAGCTGTGTTTTGCTACGCACATGCCAGCGCGGTTTACCTTCGGCTACAGCTGCGTAAAATTTCTATAAGGCCAGTCCCTACACCCTCTAATTTACCAATATTTACCAAGGCCTTCCGAACTGGTTTTCCCGTCAGCAAGAACTATCTTGCGAAGGACAGGCCTTATAAAAATACAATAGCGGTTCTTAGCCGGAGGTATGTGCGGAAGGCATGTGCGTAGCAATACACAGCAACTACAAAAGCATG